>NZ_JBSSAH010000021.1:0-48560 GCF_054058415.1 Thermostichus sp. MS-CIW-38
GGTTTTACATACCTAGCCATACCAAGCAGCCATACTGAACATACTGTACATTATTTTCAGTATAGTCCAGCGTATCATTGACTAGAGTCATGCTCTACCAGTGAGTGATCTAGCTGGAATCACTACTCTACTGAGCCTCTCTCCCCAACAAGCAGAGGAAAAAGCCTGGTTGCTGTTTCCCAAGGCAGCTAAAAGAGGGAGGTCGTTGGCGCAAGGGGGACTGCCCACCTGCTGACGGTTGCTAGCATGCGGGAGGAGACCGCCTCGCAGAAGTTGCCATGGAGTTCATCGATCTTGCCGAGACGGGGCTAAAACTAAGCCGCGTGGGGCTGGGCACCTGGAGCATGACGGGGGATTGGTGGGGGCCAGCAGATCCTGAGGAGGCCTACGCCACTCTCCGCAAGGCCATTGACCTAGGCATCACCCTCTTTGACACCGCTCCGGCCTACGGCCGCGGCCTTTCGGAAGTGCTTTTGGGACGGGCCATCCGGGATGCCGGCTGCCGGGATCGCCTAGTCATTGCCACCAAGGCCGGCCTGCAGTGGGTCAACGGCAAGGTGGTGCGCAACTGCAGCCTCAGTTGGCTAGCTCAGGATTTGGAAAACTCCCTCCGCCGCCTGCAGACGGAGGTCATTGACATCTACCAGGTACACTGGCCAGATCCCCTAGAGCCCCTGGAGGAAACAGCCGCCTTTTTCCAGCGCCTGCTGCAGGAAGGCAAGATCCGCGCCATTGGGGTCAGCAACTTTTCCCCAGAACAGATGGATCGGTTTCGCCAGGTGGCTCCTCTGCACACCGCCCAGCCCCCCTACAACCTGTTCGAGCGGCAGATTGAAGCAGAGGTCTTGCCCTACTGTCGAGAGCATGACTCTAGTCAATAATAAGCTCAACTATACTGAAAATAATGTATAATATGTTCAGTACGGATTACTACCAGTTGATCTTTCTGTTTACTTTCGAGTCTGCCAACATGGTAGCCAAAGCAAAGCAGAAAATTGGTAGTAAGACGACACGGAAACTGCGCTTTGGGTATTCTACTCAAAGCTTTGCGGGATACCGCCATTCTGGTTGGAAACAAACAGAATGCTATCGCTGCATAGTTGAACAGTGATGTTCAGCAGTGTTCAGCGTAAATGTATCAGCACGGCATTCACACCTTGGTGTACAGCCCCCTCTGCCGAGGTCTGCTGAGCGGACGGATGACGCCGCAAACCACCTTCCCCCCAGGGGACATGCGCGCCGGGATCGATCCCAAGTTTGTTGAACCGCGCTACTCCCAGTACCTAAAGGCGGCAGAGGCATTGAGCCGGTTTGCTCAGGATCGCTATGGCAAGACCTTGGCTCAGTTGGCGGTGCGCTGGCTGCTGGATCAACCAGGGGTGAGTGTGGCACTGTGGGGGGCACGCAAGCCCTATCATCTGGAGGCAATATCCGGCCTTTGGGGCTGGTCGTTGGATGCGGAAGCGATGCAGACCATCGAGGATATTTTGCAAAGGTATGTTCCCGAGTCCATTCCCCCCAGCTTTATGTCCCCGCCTGCCCGCGCTGCCTAGTTGTTGCTTTCTGTTCCCTTGCCGTTTGCGTTAGCGGTGGGGAGCACTTTGTCGCCGGGATCCCAGTCCTACGATTGAGTTTGGCAAAAAATGGGATGTAGAGCCCTGTCCTACCGCTACATAACTGGCCAGTAGGGCGAGGGGGCTGTTAACCACGGGAGAACAAAGATGGCCATCCCAGATGCATTCGCGTCAGCAGTGCGGAGCACTTTGACCCACAAAGCAGACAGGCCAAGGGATCCGGCTGACCAGAATGGGCCCACAGCGCCTTCTCAGGAGGGATCCCTGATTCTCCAGGTGGGGGGCATGAGTTGTGCCGGCTGCGTTCGCACCGTTGAGCAGGCCCTGCTGAGACAGCCGGGGGTGGTCAAGGCCAGCGTTAACCTGGTTACCGAGTCGGCCCTTGTGGAGTTTGCCCCTGGGATCCGGCCCGACCCGCAGCACCTGGCCCAGATTTTGACAGAGGCAGGGTTTCCCAGCCGCTACAGTTCAGAGGGTGAGGCCCTCTCCGGCGGGAGTTCCGTTCGCGTCAGCGGTGCGGAGCACTCTCAAGATCCCTCTTCCCCTCCCGGTGGGTGGGAAGAAGCCTTGGATGTGCCTGCGGATCCCCTCTCTCGGCAGCGACAGCAGACCCGACACCACATTCGCCAAGCGCTCACCGCCGCTTTTTTGCTGCTGATTTCTGCCGCCGGACACTTGGATCTCTTCGCCCGTCTGGGCTTGCCCCTCCTTAATGATGTCTGGCTGCACTGGGGCTTGGCGACCTTGACTTTTGTCGGCCCAGCTCGCGGCATTGTCCTGGATGGTTGGAGAGGGGCACGGCGGCTGGCCCCCAACATGAACACCTTGGTTACCTTGGGATCCGGATCCGCTTACCTAGCCAGTCTGGTGGGGTTGCTGGCCCCTCAGGTGGGCTGGGAGTGCTTTTTCGACGAGCCCGTCATGATGCTCAGCTTCATCCTGTTGGGACGGGCCTTGGAACAGCACAGCCGCCTGCGGGCGGCCAGCAGCCTGCAATCGCTGGTGAGCTTGTGTCCCAGTTTGGCTCGGCGGGTTCAGCCTGCAGAGAAGGCGGGATCTCTGGCTTCCAGCCCAGAGGGGAACCTGGATCTGGGATCCCAAACCGGAGAATGGTGCCCTGTCGAACAGGTGCGAGTGGGGGATTGGCTCCAAGTGCGGGCCGGCGAACAGATCCCGGTGGATGGAGAAGTCATTGCCGGCCAGGCCACGGTCAACGAGGGGATGCTGACAGGGGAACCCTTGCCGGTGCTGAAACAAGTGGGGGATCCCGTGGTGGCGGGAACGCTGAACCAATCGGGGTTGCTGCTGTGCCGGGCGACGCGCACCGGGAAAGACACCACCTTGGCCCAGATCATTCGCCTGGTGGAAGAGGCCCAAGCTCGCAAGGCCCCCATCCAACGGATAGCCGACCAGGTGGCGGGCTACTTCACCTATGGGGTGGTCACGCTGGCCATTCTCACCTTTGGGTTCTGGTACTGGATTGGGATCCCGCTTTGGGGGAGCGGCGGTGCGGAGCACTTCGTCCTGGCGGGGTTCAGCCTGCACGCCCATCTGCATCTGGGTGACCATCCCCCTCACCCCACACCCCTGCTCAGCAGCCTCAAGATGGCCATTGCCGTTTTGGTGGTGGCCTGCCCCTGTGCTTTGGGATTGGCTACGCCGATGGCCATCCTGGTGGGTACCGGGCTGGGAGCCGAGCGGGGCTTGCTCATCCGAGGGGGAGATGTTCTGGAGAAAGCCCATCGCTTGCAAACGGTGGTCTTCGACAAAACCGGCACCCTCACCCAAGGGGATCCCCACCTGACGGACTGTCTCAGCCTTGACCCCTCCCTGGATCCCAATCGCCTACTCCAACTGGCGGCCACAGTGGAAAGCGGCACTCGCCATCCGCTGGCGCAAGCCATTTTGCAAGCCGCCCGCACCCAGGGTTTGCCGTTGCTCTCCGCCGGCGAGTTTCAAACCCAGCCGGGGATAGGAGTCGCCGCCCAAGTGGAAGGGCAGGAAGTGGTATTGGGATCCCTGGATGGGCTGGCTGCTTTGGGGATCCCGCTGTCCCAGGAGACCCAGGCCCAGGCCGAGGCGCTACTGGCAGCCGGCAAAACGGTGGTGGGCGTGGCTGTAGAGGGATCCCTGGTGGGGCTGCTGGCAGCCCAGGATCCCTTGCGGCCCGATGCGCAGGCAACGCTGCAACAGCTCCGGAAAATGGGCCTGCAGGTGGTTTTGCTAACCGGCGATCGGGCGGAGGTGGCCCACCAGGTGGCTGAGGCTCTGCAAGTGCCAGGTCTCCGCGTTATCGCCGAGGTTCACCCGGCAGACAAAGCTCAAGTCATCCGAGATCTGCAGGCCCAGGGTCAGAGGGTGGCCATGGTGGGCGATGGCATCAACGACGCTCCGGCTTTGGCCCAAGCCGATGTGGGCATCGCCCTGCATTCCGCTACCGATGCCGCCCTTGAGACCGCCGATATCATCCTCATGCGCAACCGCCTCTGGGATGTGGTGCAAGCCATCCGCCTCAGCCGCGCCACCTTCCGCAAGATCCAGCAGAACCTCCTCTGGGCTGTCGGCTACAACCTGGTGGGGATCCCAGTGGCAGCAGGCGTGCTCCTACCCCCCTTTGGCATTGGGCTTAGCCCGGCAATCGCTGGGGGTCTCATGGCCTTGAGTTCCCTCAGTGTAATCCTCAATTCACTCCTTTTGAGGCGAACTCTTGTATTCAGTGGATCCCCTTACAACCCGCGCTAAGAATCATCAAAACCTGCAAATCTTCTGTCACAGTTCATTGCTATTTCAGAAGTTTCACTGAATCCCCTACACATCTTTGCCAAATCTTAAGGGGAGCTTCGTCCATTTCGATCGAGTGTGCCTGACAATGTTAACTAGATTTAACTTTTTGCAGCCTCAGTGTAGAATTGAGCCAATTTAACTCAAGGCTTTCGCACTCAGTTACAGCCTGTTTATAAAAAAGGATACAAAGAAGCTTGTTTCCACGGCTGAGCATTAATAAGCTTCAAACAAACAGTTTGGTGACTGTATAGAGATGCCCTTATTCTTAACGCCGCCGTCTAGCGTATCTCAGACAGCGTTGCGTGAGATTCTGTAGGGTCAAATTAATTTTCTTTTCACTCAAGGTTTTGGCCTGTTCAAACTGCCGTATGGCTTTATTCTGTCGCCCTGTGGCGAGATTGGCAATCCCAGCTTTGAAGAGCAGTGCGGGATCATCGGTCTGGTTGATTAGCCGTCTTTCATAGCGATTGCCCATGGTCAGGGCAGAAGCCACCGCCAGTGCCAGAACATTGTCCTCCTTCCCCTCACCCTGTGGGGGCAACATTCGGCGGCGAATCCCCTGCACCTCATCCCCAGGCACCTGCACCTTTTCCTTGGCCGTACGCCTATCTATATCCTGCCCTTGGGGTACCCCCAACCATTCCCCCAGTTGCGCCAGCGTTTCCGCACAAGCACGGCGATGAGGACGTTTGACCAGCGGCAGATACACCGTCTCACCGCCTATTTCTAATGCCAACGTAGGCTGATTCCCATAGGCATGAACCGAACGAATCGCACTCAGCGGCCATTCATAAACCTCCAAGCGGTAGTTCCAAACTGGCACAAAATTGAAATGATCCCGATGGGGGTCTTTTTGGATTTTCACCAGACCAGGAAACCAGGCTTGAAAACAAAAGGTTAATTCCCCTACCCTTTTGTCAAACTCATAGGTATAGGTCGCTATGTAGGAACAAACAATCAAGCTAAAGAAGACAAAAAGTAAAAGACTGGCGGGGAGGAAAAACATCAAAAAATACCCTACTACATATAAAAAAAAGCCCGTTGGTGATTTCAGAAGAATAGCTCCCAACGGGCCAAGAATAAACTTACTTAACGTCCAGGAAAGGAGTATGAGCAATCCACCACCGAATCCTGGAACCTTGTCGAGCAGCCATATTCTAAGTGCCAATCTAGCGAAGCCTGTGATTCCTAATTTTTCACTAATATAATTTTCCAACCATTGCTGGATGGAAAAACTGATTAGCAAAAGCATGAAACCCAAACTGATCAAAATAACCATGAGTGGGGTAACCAGTCGTTCAGCCAAATCACCTTGATCAATGAACGCAGAATAACTCCCTTGCAAATCAGTAAAAATTATCGTCTGCACTAAGCCTAAGCCAATAATAGAAAAGAAAAAGGCAGCGATTACCCGTCCCACTCCATCCATCTGTTCAAGTCCTACCAGGGTTAACTTTTCCCCGGATTCTGAGCCGCTGATCTTTACCTGCGTACTGCCCATAACCAGAACTTATCTAATTTTGGTTGCCTTCACAGTACAAACTTTACAAATCAGTGTCAACCGTGATGGAGATTACATATCCCCAATAAGGTCGGGTCATTGCTGCCCTACCACCTCAGGAAGAACACCGCCTGGAGAGCTTGCTGGCCCATTCCGGCTTGGTGAGCGAGCGGGTGGTCGAGAAGCTGGCTTCCTTTTGCGGCTCGGAAGAGCCTCTGGGGCGTTGCTTGCAGCGGCAAGGGTTGATTACCCCAGCAGCCCTGGCCAAGCTCTTCCGCCATCAACTGCAAACCGGCCTCTACAGCCTCTTCGCCCTCGAATCCGGCCAGTTCAGCTTCCTGCCCAACGTGCCCATGCCCTACCGAGAAATGACTGGCCTCAGCAAAAGCGCCACCGCTGCCGTCCTGGAAGCCCTGCAGCAGCTCAAGCTGGAGCAGCGCCCCGAAAAAGACCTGCCCGAACCCGATAGTTGCTTTTGGCGTACCAGCACCGAACTGCCTCTGTTCAAACTTTCTGCGCTGGAGTGGGGGATCCTGGAGCAGGTGTCGCCTTCTCGCAAGCTGACAGCTTTGGCTCAAGCACTGGGGGCGGACCTGCTGGAGGTGCGCTATGCCTGTGCCCGTCTGGCCAAGCTGGGGTTGATCAGTCCTTGTGAGGGGCCAGCGGCCAGTCGCTTGGAGCTGTCCAAGTCGATTGCTGAGGAGGTGAATCCCGAGCCGGTGAGGGAGAGGCTGGGGGCAAGGGTGCCTGGTCTCCAGGATGAGGGCGGCCCCGTCAAGCCTTCTCTGGTCAGTCGATTAGCCACCCTCCTCAAGGGCATGCGCGAAAAGTGAGGCAAACCGACAGAGGGAGAACAATCCTCTGGCTTTGTAAAGAAGTTGGGAGATCCTGCTAACTTTTATCTAACTTCTGTTCAAAGAGAAAGCAAAAATAGGGGTTTTACTTTACAAAGCAACATGATCTAGGCCAAGGCCGAAACAAAGCGAACCAGAAGCCTTCTGTGAGAGGATTGAGAGTACCGCCTGATCGTATTCTGATTGTACTCCATGATAGATTTTCCCGGACGGTCAGTGTAATTGCTAGCGGGCAGAGTATCGAGCTACAAAAAACACGGTCGTAGATACACGGTTGTTGACCGAGAGTCCACGTACAAGAATAGGGATGTCTAAAAAATCACTGAAGCATTGATTTTTCGCCCATTCCATCGAAGTGGAGGTTCAAAAAATTCTTATGGCTATAGTTGGAGACCTCCAAGAATTTTCCTTGCCCGATCTGTTGCAGCTGATCGAGAGAGGCAGCAAAACAGGACAGCTCTGTATCTGGGCGCCCAGAGGTATCTACAGGATCTGGTTTTACCAAGGTCGGGTCATTGCTGCCCTACCACCTCAGGAAGAACACCGCCTGGAGAGCTTGCTGGCCCATTCCGGCTTGGTGAGCGAGCGGGTGGTCGAGAAGCTGGCTTCCTTTTGCGGCTCGGAAGAGCCTCTGGGGCGTTGCTTGCAGCGGCAAGGGTTGATTACCCCAGCAGCCCTGGCCAAGCTGTTCCGCCATCAACTGCAAACCGGCCTCTACAGCCTCTTCGCCCTCGAATCCGGCCAGTTCAGCTTCCTGCCCAACGTGCCCATGCCCTACCGAGAAATGACTGGCCTCAGCAAAAGCGCCACCGCTGCCGTCTTGGAAGCCCTGCAGCAGCTCAAGCTAGACCAGCAGCCCGAAAAAGACCTGCCAGAGCCCGATAGCTGCTTTTGGCGTACCAGCACCGAACTGCCTCTGTTCAAACTTTCTGCGCTGGAGTGGGGGATCCTGGAGCAGGTGTCGCCTTCTCGCAAGCTGACGGCTTTGGCTCAAGCACTGGGGGCGGACCTGCTGGAGGTGCGCTATGCCTGCGCCCGTCTGGCGAAGCTGGGGTTGATCAGCCCTTGTGAGGGGCCAACGGTTCTGGCTCGGTCTGGTCACTGGGAGCTGTCCAAGTCGATTGCTGAGGAGGTGAATCCCGAGCCGGTGAGGGAGAGGCTGGGGGCAAGGGTGCCTGGTCTCCAGGATGAGGGCGGCCCCGTCAAGCCTTCTCTGGTCAGTCGATTAGCCACCCTCCTCAAGGGCATGCGCGAAAAATAAAAGCATAGGGATATTTGCAGTCATGTTTTCGGTTTTCGGGTAGAAACATTAGAAATAGGGAATCAGCAGGGAGATGTAGGATGGCTAATCTGTCCTCTTTGCAGGCGATCCTCCAGAGCTATGTTGCCAACACACCGGAAGTCCAGGGAGCAGCAGTGGTCACCCCCGACGGGCTACCTTTAGCTTCCACACTGCCTGTGGGTATGGATGAAGAGAGAACCTCTGCTATGTCGGCTGCCATGCTTTCTTTGGGCGAACGGATTGGAAAAGAGCTGGGGCGCGGAGCCATAGAGAGGGTTTTTGTACAGGGAGAAAAAGGGTACGGGGTTTTGGCCAGTTGTGGCCCCGATGCTGTCTTGCTGACAATTGCCAGTCATGAAGTCAAGCAGGGCTTGCTTTTTTTGGAAATTAAGCGAGTCGCGGCAAGCATTGCAGAGGCGATGAAGTAAGAAAACCGGACGCGGAATCTAATTTTGTTTTTGATTTTGTCCTGATGTTGAGGAAACTATGGCCATTAAACCTTCGGAGCTGCTCCAAGTTCTGATCTCTCGCACCCAATTTACAGATGAAGACAGGAAGATTTTGCAGCAAAGTGCCGACTGGGGCAGCAGCATTGCTGTAGAAATGGCGGATACCTTTTACAGCTACCTGGATCGCGATGCCGAGATGGCGGCAGTGATAGCCAAACACAACCGGCAGCGGCTGGGTCAAACCTTTGCCGAATGGTTCAAGGAAATGTTTACGGGCATGGACAATTGGGGCCCCCAGTATGCGGATCGCCGCTGGAAAATCGGCATAGTTCATGTGCGCGTTGGCATCGGCCCCCAACATGTTGTACCTGCTATGGCCACAGTTGTGCAGGAGGTGAGTCGGCAGTTGGCGAAAGAAGGCAAGCCTGAACAGTTGCGCACCAGCTTGAGCAAGGTTTGCATGATTGACCTCTCTTTTATTGAGCAAGCTTACCTTGAGGTGGCCTATAACGCCGTGCAACAGGAAACAGGCATGAGCGAGGCTTTATTCAAACGGTTAATTGCCAATGGTGCCAACAGTTTAATTTGAGTTGTTTGAGTTAGAGTGGGCTCTTGCTTACTCTACTTGCTTAATTTCTCTACCTTCTTGGGCTGAGGTGCTTGAGTTTCTGGGATCCCTCTGGAGCAGAGCTGGCGTTGGTATCTTTTTTAGATTATCTTAGAAGCAACCTGGAGATAGCTTTACCTCCCGTGCGGCACATCGGTGCACTCCCCCGAGTTTTATTCAGCTTTGTCGCTAGAGCTTAGTCTGAGGCCAGTTTATGGGAAATATCTTGCGAATTGTTGTAACAGGGCCGGTGGGAGCTGGAAAGTCTACCTTTATTCGCACGATTAGCGAGATTGAGGTAGTAGACACCGATTGCAAAGCAACGGACGAGGTGGCAGAGCTGAAGAAAACCACGACGGTAAGCATGGACTTCGGCCGCTTGAGAATTGGAGAGGAGGAAGAAGAGATGTGGCTGCATCTCTACGGCACTCCCGGCCAGTCTCGCTTTAACTTTATGTGGGATATTTTAATTAAGCGCGCCCACGGCTATGTTCTTCTGGTGCCTGCGCACTTGCCGGGCCAATTTCGCAACGCCCAAGCCATTCAATCTTTTATGAAAGCCAGGACAAGTGCCCCCTGCGTGATTGGGATCACCCACGTCGATCAACCCAATGCCTGGGATCCAGAAGACATTTTGTTAATTTTGGGGAATCAAGATGGCGCGATTCCCCACACCACTTTGAATGCTCAAGAGCCATCTTCTGTTGCCAACACGTTGCTTCTGTTGGTTGAGCAAATGATGCCCCAGGTGGTTGTTTGAACAGATTTTCAGGTATCCAGCAGGCTACAGCTTTTTTTAGCAACATCGACCCCAGCCAACACAGGCGTATCTTTTGTGGGACAGGGATCCCTCCCGTGAAGCCGAAAAACGGGAGATTGGATTCGGTGGAGATTTGCCGCATAATGAAATGTCCTGAGTGCTCTTTCTGGCCAGCCATTGAACCAAGGGGATCCCTGCTGTGTTGCTTCTCGATTGCTCTCCCCTGACCCTTTCCCCAGAGGAAGCGCGGGAGAAACTGTTGTATCTCCTCGCCCAACTGGCCTATCGAGAAGGCTCCTTTACCCTCACTTCTGGACAGAAGAGCCCCTACTACATCAACTGCAAACCGGTTACCCTTCACCCCCAAGGAGCTTATTGGGTGGGATCCCTGCTGCACCGACTGTTGCCGCCCGAAACCGAGGCAGTGGCCGGAATGACGCTGGGGGCAGATCCCTTGGTGACGGCGGTGAGTTTGGCCTCCCTGAGGGCTGAGCCTGCCAACCTAGCCGCCCTAATCGTGCGCAAAGAGCCCAAGGGGCACGGTACGCAAGCCTGGATCGAGGGGCCGGAGTTGCCGGCAGGCAGTCGGGTGTGGATCCTGGAAGATGTGGTGACCACCGGCAGTTCTGCTTTGAAGGCTGTCGAACGGGTGCGGGCAGCCGGCTACCGGGCGGAAGGGATCCTCGCTTTGGTGGATCGGCTGGAAGGGGCAGAAGATCGCTGCCGAGAAGCAGGGATCGCCTTTCGTCGCCTATTCACCCTTCCAGAAGTGCAGGCTTGCCATCGGGCCTTGACCTCAGGAAAATCAAAGGACTAGCCTGCCCCCTTGGTGAGCATCAAAGCTTTGGAGAGCGGACATGCTGCCCCCTGCCTACTCAGCTCTGCCCAGCCGAAATCTGCCGAGCCTACCGCATCGGGCGCGGGTGGCTGTGTACGTGGTGATGAACATCGAGCACTTCACCTTTGGCAAGCTGGGCACGGCCATTCAACCCCATCTCACCAGCTCCCCTGAGATCGCCAACTATGGCTGGCGGGACTACGGCAATCGGGTGGGCATTTGGCGCTTGTTTGAGCTGTTTGCCGAGCTGGGGATCCCGGTGACGGCGGCCTTGAATGCGGAAATGGTGGATCTTTACCCCCCCATCATCGAAGGGATCCGCCAATACGGCTGGTCGGTGCTGGCCCACGGCTGGAACAACTCCACCGGCCACAGCGGCCTGGCCCGCGAAGCCGAACAAGAGCTCATCGAGCGCAGCTTGTCCCTTTTGGAGAAGGTTTCCGGATCCCGCCCTTGGGGCTGGCTGACGCCGGGGTTTTCCGTTAGCGAGAACACCTTTGACCTGCTCAAGGCTGCCGGGATCCGCTACACCACCGACTGGGTAAACGACGACCAACCCTACTGGTTCCCAACTGCCGCCGGCCCCCTCTTGGGGATCCCCTACACCCTGGAGGCCAACGACATCAGCCTCTGTCTCAGCGCCCGCCTGTCGGCAGAAGCCTTTGCCCAGGCCCTCATCGACCAGTTTGATCAACTCTGGCAGGATGGGGAGCGCTCCCCTCGCATCATGGCCATCGGCCTGCACCCCTTTATTGTCGGGCAGCCTCTGCGGATGGGATCCCTGAAAAAAGCCTTGCAGCACATCCAATCTCGCCCTCAGACTTGGCTCACCACCGGTGATGGCCTCTATGACTGGTATGCCCAAGCCTGCCCTGCCCCCGAGGTGGCCTGACGGGATCCCCTGGCCAGAGGGAAAAGCGCGTCTTGGCCTTGGATCCTGCTCATTTTTTAACTTTGTTCTAATTTTGTCTTGTCTGGAGCTGTCCACCGTGGCTCTGGAAGTGACAGCATAGGCGGTGAAGCCACCTTCAGCAAAAGGGCTTGGCCATGCGCATGGGCAGACTCAGCGGGATCCTCTTGCACCCCACCTCGCTACCGGGGCCATTTGGCATCGGCGACCTGGGGCCGGCTGCTTACCGGTTTGTGGATTTTCTGGTGGAGAGCGGCCAGCGCCTCTGGCAGGTGCTGCCTCTGGGACCTACCGGCTGGGGCAACTCCCCCTACATGAGCTTTTCCTCCATAGCCGGCAACCCGCTGCTCATCAGCCCGGAGCTGTTGGTAAAAGCCGGCTGGCTAGAGCCCGACAGTTGGCAGGACCTGCCCCAATGGCCAACGATCCAAGCCGGATCCGCCGAGCGGGTGGACTACGAAACCGTGATCCCCTTCAAGCTGGGCCTGTTGCACCGCGCCTGGGCTACCTTCAAAGAAAAAGCTTCCGGCCCCGATTGGGAAGCTTTCCAAGCCTATTGCGCTGCCGAGGCCGACTGGCTGCCGGACTATGCCCTGTTCATGGCCCTCAAGGATGTGTACGGCGAGCAAGAGTGGAACCAATGGGATCCGGCCTTGGTGCGACGGGATCCGCCGGCTTTGCAAGAGGCTCGCGATCGCTATGCCGATGCCATTACCGAGCAGATGTTTTGGCAGTATCTGTTTGCCCAGCAGTGGGGATCCCTAAGGGAGTATGCTCATCGGCATCAAGTGCGGCTCATTGGGGATGTGCCCATCTATGTTGCCCCCAACAGTGCCGACGTGTGGGCCAACCGGGAGCTGTTTCACCTGGATGAACAGGGACGGCCTTTACAAGTAGCCGGTGTGCCGCCCGACTATTTCAGCCCCACCGGGCAGCGCTGGGGCAACCCCCTCTACAACTGGGAGGTGCTCAAGGCTCGCGGCTACGACTGGTGGATCCGGCGCATCCAGGCCATCCTCAAGCAGGTGGACTGTGTGCGCATCGACCACTTTCGCGGCTTCGAGAGCTACTGGGCCATTCCAGGCGATGCAGAAACGGCTGTGGAAGGGGAGTGGCAAAAAGGGCCGGGGGCAGATTTCTTTCAGACCCTGGCCGACAAGTTGGGGGAAATCCCGGTGATTGCCGAAGATCTGGGAGACATTACGCCGGAGGTGTTGCAACTGCGGGATCAATTTGGCTTGCCCGGCATGAAGGTGTTGCTCTTTGCCTTCGGCTCTGGGCCCGATAACCCCTATTTGCCCCATGCCTATGAGCGCAACTTTGTCGTTTACACCGGCACCCACGACAACAACACGGTGGTGGGTTGGTTTAATGACCCGGATCGCTCGGAGTGGGAAAAACAAAACCTGCTGCGCTATTTGGGCTGCCAGGGATCCGGGGGCATCCATTGGGATCTGATCCGCTTGGCCCTTTCTTCCGTAGCCGACCTGGCCATCATTCCCCTGCAGGATGTGATGGGGCTGGGGGCAGAGGCGCGCATGAACTTCCCCGGCACCACCGAGAACAACTGGGCCTGGCGCTACCGCGAAGAGATGCTGCGGCAGAACATGATCCAGCGCCTGGCCGAGATGAGCGTCACCTACGGGCGCATCTCTCCTCAAGAGTTGGAACAACGGCGAGCAGCCCTAGCCCAAGAACGGGCGGCAGGATCTTCTCAAGCTGCCCCCGGCCTCGTCTAATGCTGGATCCCGCCCATCAGCAGCCCTAGCTGCTCTTCGGTGGCCTCTTCAGGCGTGAGTTCTCCCACCAGGTGGCCCTCATGGATCACCAAAATGCGATCCGACAAGCTGATCACCTCATTCAAATCCGCCGACACCAGCAGCACCCCCATGCCCTGATCCCGCGCCTGCAGGATGCGCCGATGAATGGCCTCGATGGCCCCCACATCCACCCCCTGCGTCGGTTGGGCAGCCACCAGCACCTTGGATCCACAGGAAAGCTCCCGCCCCACAACGATCTTCTGGGCATTGCCGCCAGAATAGCGGCGGGCCGTCAGGGAAATGCTGCGGGGGCGAACGTCGAAGCTCTCCACCACCTGGCGGGCATGTTGGTCAATGGCCTCTTCCCGAAAAAATCCCAACCAGCCGGTATACGGCTTTTGATGGTGATCCCCCAGGATCAGGTTGTCGCGGGTGGGGAAATCCAGCACCAAACCTCTCACATTGCGATCTTCGGGGATATGACTCAGACCCCAGCAACGCACCTGTCGGGCCGAAGCAGACAGGGATCCGGCTCCATAGCGAATTTGGCCGCGGTAGCTTCTCAAGCCGGTGATCGCCTCCACCAATTCCGTTTGGCCGTTTCCCTCCACACCGGCAAGGCCCACAATCTCGCCGGCAGGTACCTGGAAGCTCGCCCCCGCCACCGCCGGCTTCCGCCCCGGTATATCCACCCACAGATCTCGCACATCCAGCAACACCTCCCCAGGGGTAGCGGCCTTTTTTTCAACGGTCAGACTGACTTCCCGCCCCACCATCAGCCGCGCCAGTTCCTGGGCATCGGTTTGGGCAGTGGGCAACGTCGCCACCACCTTGCCATCCCGAATGACGGTGACGCGGTCGGCCAGTTGCATTACCTCCTTCAGCTTGTGGCTGATGAAAATGACAGCTCCCCCCCGCCGGGCAAAGCGGCGCAAAAACGCAAACAGCTCGCCTGCCTCCTGCGGAGTCAACACTGCCGTCGGCTCATCCAAAATCAAGATGCGGGCCTTGCGGTAGAGCATTTTCAAGATCTCCACCCGCTGCTGTAGGCCTACCGGCAGATCCTCCACTCTGGCGTCGGGATCCAGATGGAAGCCCATCTCGGCAATCAACTGAGCCACCTCAGCCCTGGCCCGACGGAAATCGACCTGAAAAAGATGGCCGGGTTCGGCCCCAAGAACCACGTTTTCCGTAACCGTCAAGGGATCCACCAACATAAAGTGTTGATGCACCATCCCAATTCCCAACCGAATGGCATCGGCGGGACTGTGAATTTTGGCCAGTTGCCCATCCACTTGAATGGATCCCTCGTCCGGGCTGACCAACCCATAGACGATCTTCATCAGGGTAGACTTGCCCGCCCCGTTCTCCCCCATCAGCGCCAGAATGTCTCCCCAACGCACCTCCAGATCGATGTGGTCGTTGGCCAACACCAGAGGATAACGCTTGGTGATCCCCTGTAAACGAAGGGCGATATCGCTGCGATGGGATCCCTCTGCCAAGGAAGGATCAGGCCCACTCATGAGGTGCTTCTTGAACGCCTTTTCCAGCATAGGTTGTGAACTGCCATGCCAGAGGAAAGCATTTCTGGGGGTATTGTGAGAGTCTCTCTTTTTCTAAGCACTATGGTCATTTCGATTCAAACTGGGACACTGCACCCACACCTAAAACGTTGGTCACGTCGTTACGTCGTCGCATCGTCGCGTCAGCGTTGCGGTTCCCGTCAGGGTGCCGTAGGCATAGCAATAGCGCTGCGGAGCAATAATGCACGGGGCCAGAAGGCTTTTTTCAATAGCCCAGGCGTCTTACCCTAGCCTGAAACAACTATGTCTAATAACTAATGGTGCAACATCCAAGGTCGCCCACAGGATTGGGAGCGATATTTTGGCGAGTTTGGATCAGAATTTGAGTGCTGTTCACGCTTGATCAGTTTGGGTTCTCTTCCCCCCTTTGAAATAGGCAAAGAGCTGGAAAGCTGAACCATGGGAACTGAAATGAGACGTTTCCCTTCCTGATTGCAAGAAGGACAATAGGCCGGATCTCGATATTGAGATAAGGGCCGCCATACCTCAAACTCCCCACAGGTTTGACACTTAAACTCATACAGCGGCATCTTCCTATTCCACCCCCTTGAACGAGGCATCGGATAACATTCACCTAGGGAGAATATCTATGTCGAAGATTTGCGTAGGAACAGCCACCGTACAGCAAGCATTGGGAATATCGACGATCCCACTCACTCTGCCCTCCACCGGTGCAGAACTGAGCAGCAGATAAGCTTGTTCTCCCGTAAAGCCGAATTTTTTCAGATATTCGATGGCATTTAAGCAGGCGCGTCGATAGGCAATGTGAACATCCATATAATGCTGCTTACCTGTAAGCTCGTCCACAGAAATGCCCTCAAACACAAGGTATTCCGAGTAACGTGGCTCAACAGGGCCGGGCTTAAAAATGGGGTTAACCAATCCGTACTTCTCAACACCACCCTTGATTAGATCGACGTGGAGATCGATGTAGCCCGACATCTCAATAGCGCCACAAAAAGAGATCTCCCCATCCCCTTGCGAGAAGTGAATATCTCCCATCGACAGCTTGGCACCCTCCACGTAAACCGGGAAGTAGATCCGTGTTCCTTTAGACAGGTTTTTAATATCGCAATTACCGCCGTGCTCTCGCGGGGGCACCGTCCGAGCCGCTTCAGCAGCAACCCGCTCATACTCTGACTTGGGCAAAGTTCCCAAAATTGCGTTCTTGGGATTGGGCAAGGCGGCCAGCACAGGCTGATTGCCGGATAGCCCCGCGCCGTAAGTGCGCAAATCGGGAGCCGAAGCGACCAGCTCAGCTTCCCGCTTATTCCAAGCCGCCAGCAACTCGTGAGATGGGGCACAGCCAATGAGGCCGGGGTGAATGATGCCGGCAAAGCGCACATGGGGAATGTGTCTGGAAGTGGTGTAAATGCCTTGAAAATCCCAGATGGCTTTGGCCGCGTTGGGAAAATGATCGGTGAGGAATCCCCCTCCATTTTCTTTGGCAAAAATACCTGTAAACCCCCACTCGTCTCCCGGCAGTGGCCCAATGTCTAACAGATCGACAACCAGGATATCTCCAGGCTGGGCGCCGTTAACCCAAATAGGCCCACTCAAAACATGGACAACGCTTAGGTCAACCTGCTCAATGTCGGAAGGATCATCGTTGTTTTTGATTTGCCCATCCGTCCAGTCTTTACACTCAATTCGGAATACCTCGCCAGGGTTTACAGAAACCACAGCGGGAATATCAGGATGCCAGCGGTTGTGACCCGGTAGATCCTGTTGATCCATTGGCTTAGTCAGGTCAACTTTAAACAGCGTTTTGGGCATGGGATCCTATCCTTGAGTCATCACTCTGCGGTCAGACTTTGAATGCACAAAAGCCTATCTCCAATAGAGAAGCTAATACTGTAGTAAAAGCTACAATTCATAGTGCTGTTATCTACAATCGCAGAGCGGGAGATGAGGAGCTTAGATCGACAGGCTATTTCACTGCAATTCAAAGTAACTATCAATCAATTCACCAAAGTAACGGCCAATCCATTCGGCGACAGATCGATTTAGCCGTCAGCTCCTAAAGCGTTGCAGGATCCTCTCCAGAAAATCCCTAGAGAACATGGTGGGTTGTCGGCCAAATCCTGATTTTTCAATTAGCCCCCTTGGCTTCCCTTGAGAAAGGGAAACTCAAGCTCTTTCTTGAGATCCTCAGAACCTGGGATCCTCAAGTTCTGAAAACCCAGTTGCCGCAAGCCAGGGATCCCGAATGCCCAAGCTAGTCAAGTGCCTGTAGCTGGGCTAGGAAATCTGCCACCGTCAGGGATCCCAGCTCTTGCCCATGACGCTGGCGTACGCTCACCGTTCCTGCCGTTTGTTCCTGTTCTCCCACGATCAACATAAAAGGGATCCGGGCCTTCTCGGCATTGCGGATTTTTTTGGGCAAACGATCGCTGTCGGCATCGATGTGAACGCGGATCCCCTGCTCTCGCAGCTGATCCCGCACTTGGGTGGCATAGCCCAAATACTGATCGGAAACGGGCAAAATGCGCACCTGTTCCGGGGCCAGCCAGAAGGGAAAATCCCCAGCGTATTCTTCGATGAGGATCCCAATCAGCCGCTCCAGCGAGCCAAAGGGAGCACGGTGAATCATCACCGGACGCTGCCGGGATCCGTCCTCAGCTACGTATTGCAGATCAAAGCGCTGTGGGTTTTGGTAATCCACCTGCACCGTGCCCAGTTGCCACTCCCGATCCAGCGCGTCGCGGAAAATAAAATCCAGCTTCGGCCCATAGAAGGCTGCCTCTCCGATCCCTTCAAAGTGGGGCATCGACAACTTCTCCACAGCGCGACGGATGGCATTTTCGGCTTTGTCCCAATCTTCGGGGGATCCCAGATATTTGTCCGACTTGGGATCCCGGAAGCTGAGGCGGGCGCGAAAATCCTTGAGCTTGAGCTTATCGAAAACCACCAAAATGAGATCGACAACCTTGAGAAACTCCTCCTCCAATTGATCGGGGCGAACAAACAAATGGGCATCGTCCACCGTGAAGCCACGCACTCGCGTCAGACCTCCCAATTCCCCCGATTGCTCGTAGCGATAAACGGTGCCGAACTCGGCATATCGTAGGGGCAAATCGCGGTAGGATCTCAGCTCGGATTTGTAGATTTGGATGTGAAAAGGACAATTCATCGGCTTCATGACAAAGCCCTGTTCAGCCGCACGCGCCTGCTCATTCTCTGACATCATGGGAAACATATCTTCCCGATACTTTTGCCAGTGGCCGGAGATCTTGAACAAGTCCACACGGGCAATATGAGGGGTAACCACCGGCAGGTAGCCCCGCTTGAGCTGCTCCTGCTTGAGAAAATCCTCCAGCACCCAGCGTAGGGTAGTTCCTTTCGGAGTCCAAAGGGGCAAGCCCGGACCCACTTCATCGGAAAACAGGAAGAGACCCAGTTCTTTGCCCAGCTTGCGGTGATCCCGCCGTTTGGCTTCTTCCAGCCGCCGCTTGTATTCCTTCAGCTCCTCTGGGGTCTCCCAGGCGGTACCGTAGATGCGTTGGAGCTGCGGCTTGGTCTCGTCCCCCCGCCAATAGGCGCCGGCCACGCTGAGCAGATCGAAAGCTTTGGGGTTGAGCTCTTGGGTGTTTTCCACGTGGGGACCGGCACAGAGATCCCACCATTCATTCCCCAAGTGGTAAATGCTGATGACCTCCCCTTCGGGAATGCTGTCTAAGATCTCCAGCTTGTAGGGTTCTCCGAGGGCTTCGATGCGGCGCCTGGCCTCTTCACGGCTCACCTCCTCGCGGATCACCGGCAGGCCCTTTTTGATGATTGCCTGCATCTCTTTTTTGATGCGATCCAGATCTTCCGGCGTGAAGGGCTCGGGATGGTCAAAATCGTAGTAGAAGCCGTAGTCGGTTGTGGGGCCGATGGTCACCTGGGCCTTGGGAAACAGCTTTTGCACCGCCATAGCCAGGACATGGGAAGTGGTGTGGCGGATGCGCTCCAGTTTGGGAGACTCGTGAGTGCGCAGCAGTTTGAGGGTGCTGTTGGCCTTCTGAGGTGATTCGGCTGGCTGAGACATCGGAACCTGCTTCGACAACAAAGAAAGAACAGTGAAGAAATGGATATCCATGTCCCTATCTTAGGCTGGGGCGAGAACGGCAGGGATCCCCAGCTAATCAATTCCCCTGTTTGCCGAGTCAACCGCGAACCTCACCTCACGACTCGGCCCGGAACAAGGGGGGAAAGTACACAGTATCCTAAAGGGGTTGACCCCCTTACCCGAGCCATGATCTCTTCGCGCACCGACTTCACGGAACGCTCTGTCACCTCTGCTTCCCCAGTTTCCGAAACCAGCCCGGCTTCTCGTTCTGAATCTTGGGCGGCCCCCGTTCTGGCGGCCATCGATGTGGGCAGCAACTCTCTCCACATGGTGGTGGTGCGCATCAATCCCCGTATCCCCAGCTTCACCATCATCTCCCGCGAAAAAGCCACCGTGCGGCTGGGGGAGTTTTGCAGCCAGACGGGCGCCCTCACGCCTGCAGCTATGGAGCGGGCCCGGACGGCTCTGGAGCGGTTTTGCCGCATTGCTGAGAGCTTTCAGGTGCAGGATATTGTTGCCGTGGCCACCAGTGCTGTGCGCGAGGCCCCCAATGGGCCGGAGTTTTTGAAGCGGATTGAACGGGAGCTGGGCCTGCGGGTGGAGTTGATCTCGGGGCAGGAAGAGGCCCGCCGCATCTACCTGGGGGTGCTCTCGGCGATGGAGTTCCACAACCGGCTGCACGCAGTGGTGGATATTGGTGGCGGCTCCACCGAGCTGATCTTGGGCAATGGCCAAGAGCCGGAGTTTCTGCGCAGCATCAAGGTGGGAGCTGTGCGTCTAACCCAGGCTTTTTTGCACCACGACCCGCCCACTTCTGCCGAACTGCAAGCCCTGCGCCAGCACATCCGCGGCATGCTGGAATCCCCCATCGAGCAGATGAAGCGGATCCTTGCCTCTTCACAACAACAGGGATCCCTGCCTTTGGTGGGCACCTCTGGCACCGTCGAGTGCCTGGCCCAGTTGGATGCCCGCCGTCGGTTGGGCGCTCTCCCCCATCGCCTGCAGGGGTATGAGTTCAGCCTGGAAGCCCTGCGCGGCTACATCAAAGAGCTGCGATCCCTGACGGTGGCCGAACGGCAAAAACTTCCCGGCCTAGGGGAAAGACGGGGGGAGATCATCCTGGCCGGCGCCCTGATCCTAGAGGAAGTGATGAGCCTGCTGGGGGTAGAGCGGGTTCAATTTTGCGAACGGGCTCTGCGGGAAGGGCTGATCGTGGATTGGATGATCGGCCAAGGCTTGATTGAGGATCGGCTGCGCTACCACAGCTCGGTGCGGCGGCGCAGTGTGCTCAAGCTGGCGGAAAAATATCAGGTGGAGCTGCCCTATGCCGAACGGGTGGCCGAATTTGCCCTCAGCCTCTTCGACCAGACCCGCGGCCTGTTGCATGGTTGGGGATCCCGGGAGCGGGCTCTCCTCTGGGCGGCGGCCATGCTGCACAACTGCGGCCACTTCATCAGCCATGCCGCCCACCACAAGCACTCCTACTACCTGATCCGCCATGGAGAACTCTTGGGCTTCAACGAAGAAGAGGTGGAGGTGATCGCCAACTTGGCCCGCTACCACCGCAAGTCGCCCCCCAAGAAGAAGCACGAGAACTTCCAGCGCCTCAGCGACGAGCGGGATCGCCAAGTGGTGCTGGAACTGAGCCCCCTGCTGCGCATAGCCTGTGCTTTGGATCGCCGCCGCCTGCAGGCCATTCAAGCCCTGCACTGCCGTTTTCAGCTCCTGGGAGAAGGCCCCCGCCGCATGGAGTTGATTTTGGATCCCAGGCATCCCAAGGACGACTGTGCCCTAGAGTTGTGGAGCTTAAACGAGAAGAAAAAAGTCTTCGAGCAACAGTTCAACCTGCAGGTAATCCCCAAGCTCTCTACCCAGATCCAGCGCAGCGCCGATCCCTTTGAGGCAGCAGTTTAGCCTTCTCGGGGATCCTAGCTAAGGGGCGATGGTAATGGGCGAGGGGCTGGTTTGGGTGGTCTTTTGGCCCCCTCTTTGCAAAATCACCTCGATGATGCCGTTGTTGACCGGCTGCATGTTGAAGGGCAACTGCTGCTGGGTTTCGTATAGGCCCGGCGCCACCTCCCGCATTTCGACTTCCGGCGTTACCCCAACAATCCGAAAAGCAGCCCGCCCCCCCGGATCCCCTCGCATGGTGACTTTGAGAATTTCTCCCATGCGCAGATTGGTGCTGTTGGTGGTGACACTGAAAATCTGGGGCAGTCCCGTGGCGACGGGTGCGGAAACCGGCTGAATGGTGGAGCGGGTTCCTCTGGAGCCATCGATGGAAAAAGGAAAAATCTCCCGATGTTCCTGGCTGAGGCCGTCCTTGGTGAGCACAATCCTCAAGGTGGGATTGTTGGCCTGGTGGGTGGGGGCTACCACGTAGGTGCCTTCGTAGTGGTTGGGTCGTACCTCCCGCATCGGCTGGTTCAGGGCCAGATTCCCCAGATCAAACTGGGCGATCCCTCCAGATTCCCCCCAAATGGCAATGGTGAGAATGTCCCCTTCCACCAAGTCGCGCTGGGGATCCAAGCGAATGGCCTCAATGCGCGGATAGCGATTGCTGGCTGCAGTCAGAGGGGCTGGCTGCGGCAGAGGAGCTGGGGGCGGAAATACTGATTCCACTGGCGGAGGAGCAACATTGCCCAAGGCCAGTTGAGGTAGCCGCCGTTGAACGCGGGTACTGACGCCATTGAGGGTCAACTGAATACTGATGTCGGGGCCAAAGACGGCATCCTGAGGACCAAGGCTATAAACTGCGCGGTAGTAGCCGGGCTGCACCTCCTGCATCGGCAGACCCTGAACCACGCCGCCGATATCAACCGTAGCCCTGCCGTTGGGAGTGGCCTGCGCTTCAATGGTCAAGGTTCCCCCTGCAGGAACACTTCCTCCCTCGGGAGTGATCCGCGTTTGGAAGATTTCGGGTTGGACAGTCTCGGCCACCCGGGCTGGGGAGGGACGCAACTGGGCCACAGGGGGTGGCAAGGGCGGAAGCTGACCGCGATACACCAGGGCCTGATGCAACAACACCGCCCCTTCTGCTCGCCTCAGCACGCGATTGGGCTGAAGACGAGCTGGATCCGGCACATTCACCAGCAGCCCCGCTTCGCCTGCCATGGCCACAAAAGCCCGCCCTACCTCCGGCACATCAGCCGCATCGGTGTACAGAGCCATCCAGCGCTCAATGTCGGCCTGGGTGGGAGCAGGCAATTGCAGAGCCCGCACCAAAATGGCCAGGGCTTCCAGGTGGGTGATATCCCCTTGCGGGCGAAACTCGTTGCCCTCGTATAGGCGCATGGCCCCCGCCTGCAGCACGGCTTGGGCAGTCCAATAGTCGGGGGTGTTGGGCTCCAGGTCGCGAATCTCCTGCACCTGGTTGGGATTGGGAATGTAGCCGAAAAACTCCGTCAGCCACTGGGCCAATTCCAGACGGGTCAGGGTGGCTGACAGGGGTTCTTGGGTGATCACCACATCCGTCTGACGTTCCAGAGCCGCCACGTAGGGGTCGGTCCAGGCCAGCGAGGCTTGCTGCTCCACCCCTTGGGACCAAGCCGGCAAGCTGACACCCGACCAGCCCAGCGTCCAACACAAGCTCAGAGCTAGGGGCCACGAGCACCGCATAGCTGTCACTCCTGTTCCAACAACATCCCCTCAGGGTCAGCTTATCTCAAACTTCCGCCCCATCCTCAAGCCCTCGATGCCCCTTGGGATTGCGCCCTTTGGCAGTGAGATTCTGAAAACTCGGCTAAGAAGGTTCGCCGCAGGGATCCCTTAGGAGATTTTACCTATGCAAGACGGGATCCGGCTTGACAGCAAAGGGCCTAAGCAAGGGTCTCGTAACTTGTAGTTGTGCATCCAAATCCTTATCATTGTGTTATAGACTCAGAAAGTTCAGAAAGCACTTTTGCCCCTACCCTAGGGAGGAGTTTCATGGCTGGCAGCACCGGAGAGCGACCTTTTGTCGATATCATTACCAGTGTCCGCTACTGGGTTATTCACGCCCTGACCATTCCCGCTTTGTTTTTGGCAGGCTGGCTTTTTGTGAGCACTGGCCTGGCCTATGATATTTTTGGCACCCCGCGCCCCAATGAGTATTTCACGGCAGAGCGCCAGGAGTTGCCGATCGTTAGCGATCGCTTCAATGCTCTGGAGGAGCTGGAGAGGCTGACTCGCTAGGAGTGCCCGTGGGTAAGTGGACTATTCGTTGTTGCAATTTGTAAGTTGATTGAGCTTTTTGCGTAGGGTGATATCTATGGCCACTAAATCTGATGAACCCGTTTTTTACCCTGTTTTTACCGTCCGTTGGCTGGCGGTACATACCTTGGCGATCCCAACTGTTTTCTTCTTGGGAGCTATTGCTGCAATGCAGTTTATTCAACGGTGAACCCAATGGCTGATCAACCCGAAAGGAATCCCAACTCCCAACCGGTGGAGCTAAACCGCACTTCCCTTTACCTGGGTTTGCTGCTGGTGTTTGTGGTTGGGCTGTTGTTCTCCAGCTACTTTCTCAACTGAGGCCAGGATCCCACTCTGCTCTTGGAGTTGGGAAAGAGCGCAGGGGACAATGCTGGCTTTTGGCTAGCCCTTGCTCCCCTTTGCTAAGTTTACTGAGAATGTAATTGCTGCTAGTTCTGTCTTTTTTGGAGACCAGTTGCTATGACCAGTCAAGCAAGGATCCCTTTGTGGATAGTGGCTGTGGTTGCCGGTTTGGGTGTGATCACGGTAGTTGGGCTCTTTTTCTATGGCTCCTATGTGGGCCTAGGCTCTAGTCTGTAGGTTTGAGGTTTTCGGTCTGGTAGTAGCCCCCAATAGGTAGGGGTAAAGGGTCCCATGGTTTTTACGACCTAGCCGAATTCAGTTAGGCTTTGTTGACCCATGGCCAGTGTATCTACCACTTTTTTCGGGGCTACCTACCACAGCGCAATATCGATCCCTTGCCCAGCAGGGATCCCACTTCATTGCAGACCTTAATACTCAACTTAATACTCAATACACATAATACTCAATACACAGTCCGAAAAAGCTGCCGCTATTCCTCACCACTGGTTACAACCAGGCGGTGAATCTGGACTTCTCTCTTCTCCCCCTGGAGAGGGTGAAGTTCGCGTTAGCAGGTCAGGGATCATGGGCAAGAGCGCGAATTGCTGAGGACAGGTTCTGCGAGGGAATGTCTCAAACTTATGTCTCAATTAGAAGAGCTATCTCTGTGTTAAGCGAGCATGAACTTTTTTAACGATCCGGGTGGTGGTTGCCGAGAGGGTAACTTAGGCCCCGTAGAATGAATCGCAAAATTCCAGGCAGGACATTCGGACATGGATTACATTCGCACCTTTAACGACGATCCCTGCGAGGGGCATCTTTCGACGCCCATCAGCGATTCTCCTGTCACCCGTCTGTTTATCAACAATCTCCCCATCAACCGTCCTGGCTTATCGCCGCTGTTGCGGGGGCTGGAAATTGGGCTGGCCCATGGCTATTTCTTGGTAGGGCCAGAAATTGTGCTGGGGCCGCTGCGGGATTACCCTGAGGCAGCTAACTTAGGCGGGCTGGTTACGGCGATGGCGATTGTGCTGCTGGGAACCGCCTGCATGTCGGCCTATGGCAGCGTTACCTTCGGAAACAAGCCGGAAACACCGGGGGCCGCTCCTCTGGCTACAGCTCGGGGTTGGGGGGATCTGACGGCAGGATTTTTCTTGGGAGGTATGGGTGGAGTGTTTGCTGCCTACTTCCTGCTGGAGAACTTTGCCGGGATCGACGCCATCTTTCGAGGGTTGGTGAATTAGTTGTCAAGTTTGTCACATCACTTGAGAGGAGCAAAATCATGACCGGTTCTTACGCTGCTGCTTATCTTCCTTGGATTTTTATCCCCATTGTTGGTTGGCTGCTTCCTGCGGTAGGCATGGCAGTGCTTTTTTTGTACATTGAGCGGGACTAGTCCCGGAGTGCTTTGATACTCACTAGTGCTGATTAATTTCAATTATTTCAGGCTAGGGATCAACCCCAGATATTGAGGCAGGGATCCCAAAAAAGGGATCCCTCTCTTTTGGTCAGGATGATTTCCATCCGCGCTACCAGAGTCCCGAAAGGCGAAGGCTGTCCCCTCACCTCTTTTTTTTAGGAAGGGAGCATTCCCAAAAGATTTTAGAGTGGAGCAGGATTCAGCAAGCTGATCCCAAGCCAACAAGGGGAAGGGCAGCTTCCGCAACACCCTTTTAAGTTTTAAGAAGGAGGAGTCGATGGCCAGCCTTAACTTTCCAACCCTGCGTATAGGCGATCCCATTCAAGAGGGCAGTTTCCAGGTTTTCCCTCTCTTTTCTCAGGGGGAGCAGGAAGTTGCCTATCGCCTTCCAGAACTGCAAACCAAGGAAGCAACCATCACCGAGGTGAGCGAGGCCGGAGCAGTACCTCACCTGGTTGTGGAAAACCACAGTGAGTTCCTATTGCTGCTGGGAGTACCGAGCAGAGTCCCAGCGGGGCGACCAAGGCTCAGCTCTGTTCTATGATGGGAAGGTGGTTTATCTTTCAGCAGTCTCTCGGCAGTAGTGCCAGGCTTCTCACCTAAGCTGGTTCCCCCTTTGGGGGATCCCTAGAAATTGGAAGAAAAAGAAAGAAATTGGAAAGAAAAAACATCCTGAGTTAGCTCGGTCACCGCCCGTTTGGCTTCCTGGCGGCCTCGGCAATACCGCTCTAACCGCTCGCTAACGGAGATGGGATCCCCGACGGTCACGTGAACCCCCCGCCAGCCTAGGCGAGGGCGGGCTGGGTAGGATTCCCCTCGAAGGCGGGCCAGCACATCAAATAGAATGAGGGCAGTTTCTGCCAGCCGCTCAAAAGAGGGTTTGCTCAGCAAATACTCTTCCTGGACGGCTACACAGCTTTCCACCAAGCGCATGTGCTGCAGGTAGAGCGTTGCCTGGTGGGCTTTCCAGTCGAGCAACCCCCGCTGCAGGGGAGACAGGGATCCAGGATGCCGCAATTCTTCTCGGTAAATCTGGATCCAGGCGACTTCTTCAATGCGGCGGCAACGGCTGTTCCAATCCCCCTGGGGAGATAGGCCGAAGTAGGTCTCCGCAGTTTCCAGAGCTTTGTGGAGCAGCCCCCCCAGGCGAGCGTTGAAGTGGCCAGGGGCTAGCCTCTGCTCTAGCGGTGGCTCTTTATCATCTCTTTCGGAGACAAAAGGAGGTAGGTCGTAGAAGGCTTCCAGTTGTCCCAGGAGATGCTGGGCTAGGCGGCAGATCCGCTGGGTGTAGCGAAGGTTGGGGCTCCTGGAGGATCTTGGCTCTGGCTTCGGAGGCGTCAACCCACTCAGGTGCTCAAGGCGCGCCAGCAGGCGCTCCAGCTTCGTCCAGGAGGGATCCGTGTAGTAGTACCGAATGCCAATGGGCAGCAAAATGACGGTCTCTGAGCGACCAGCTTTGGCCAGGTCCTCGGCGCACCAAAAGCACAGCTGAGCCATTCCCGGTTCCAGGGGATTGATCCGTTCGCTGTGGCCGTTGGTGGCTCCTTCTGGGGCGATTGCAAAGGGAAATTGCCCATCCAGGAGCAGTTGCCGGGCCGCCTTTAGCGCCACCCGATCCACCCTCCGACCGCGGCGTATAGGGATCCCGCCCAGGCGAGACAACAGCCACCCCAGCCATTCCCCTCCCCAGAGGGGCATGCCCCGGTCGTAGAGAAAATGGGCGTGAAGGGGTTCTCGAAGGCGGATCCCTTGTCGACGGGCGGCTTCGGGCACCAGGCGAGATAGAACGTACAGGCCCACCAGCGGGTCATCCACCTCCACATGTCGGAAAGCCAGGACTAGGCGAATTTGACCCTCCTGGAACTGGTGGTAGAGCCGCGCCAAGATCTCCGCCCCTGTGGCCTCGATTTTGGCAATGCCGGAAGGAAGCCAGCGCCGCACCCTCACCCGCAAGAGCAGGGGCAGGATCCCGTGGACGAGCCGTAGCACCCAGGCGCTATAGGCGGGCGGAATAAAGTCGAGGGGAGGACGGGCAAAATGGGGCGGTGGTGACAAGAGCAAGATTTGTTCCCAAGGTAGCTCAAGAGAAGAAGTGTAGTTAAACGCAAATCAGATTCATATCCCATCGCTCAGATTATTCATCAAGTCGCTACAGAGATCACTGGATATGCAGCCATTCTCAATCAATAATCAATATCAACAATATCAATGATTGAGATCCTTCCCCTGAGACCCCACGCCGTCGGCGCAACCGCTCTCTACTCTCCTCAAGCCCCCGACCCCTCTCTCACAAGGGGAGATGAGAGTTGGGAATCGTGGCCATGTCGTGCCCTTTACATTGCTTTCTTTGTCTTCCGTTGCAGTGAAGACGCTCTCTTCTCTCTACTTTCGTCTCTTAACTCAAGGTGGCTACAGGCTGGGCCTCTGCCAAGAGCGCCTGAGTTTGCAGGTCGGTGATGGTGACCAACAAGCGCCGCGAGCTATCAATGGCAAATTCGACGCGAAGGCGATCCTCTCCCACGCGGCCAGGGGGCTGCAAACGGGCCAGACAAATTGGTGATGACTCCGTCGAAGTAGCGCGAACGGTTGGGGATCCAAGAGGAGCTAGGGATCGGAAATCGGTTTGCCGGGTGAGCTGCCGGCTGCTCATGCGCCCCAGCTCGTCGTAAACCACCTCCGATTGGGCCACCTGGGCCACTTCGCCCACCTCCAGGCGAATCTCCGTTTGTCCGTCATTGGCCACCTGCAAAATCAGAGGCTCCGTCCGCCGACAAGGGTAAGGGCTGCCCTGCTCGAAGAGGGGGTAGTAGATGTAACCTTTTTGCAAGGGATCCCAGAGGCGGAGGGCATAGCTGTGGTGCAGGCGATCCTCCAGCTTCACCTGGCGGCCCACCTGCAGGGCGCCCAGGGCCACAGCATCGAAGGGGCGTTCGCAGCGCACTTTCTTTTTGCCGAAGTAGGAGCGCAGCAGCTCTTGAACTGCTGGCAGTTGGGAGCTGCCTCCTACCAAGAGCACCTGCTCAATTTGGTTCTTGCCCAATCCCCTCGCCTGGGCGGTGAGAAGAACGTCGTCTAGGCACTGGCGGATTTGATCCAAAAGCTGACGAGCTTCCAGGATCTCTTCCAGCTCCTGCCGGCTTAACTTCAACTCATAGGCAGTGAGGGCTTCGTCGTCAAACCAACTGCCCACCGCTTCCATCTGAGTGGAAAGGGCGATCTTGAGCTGTTCCGCCTGCTCCAGGAGGTTGAGCCAGCCCAGAGCTCCAATTTGCTGTCGGCTTAGCCCCAGTTGCTGCAGTAGGTAGTCGGCAATCCAAATGTCGATGTCCACCCCGCCCACATAGGCATCGGCCTTGGCGATCACCTCCGCTTTGAGGACAGGGCTACCCGCTTGGGGAGCGAGGGTGCGCACCAAGCTGAGATCCAAGGTACCGCCGCCGAAATCCACCACCAGCACTAGGGATCCCGGCTGGCCAACCGCATAGCCCAGGGCTGCTGCCGTGGCTTCATCGACAATTTGAACGGGATCCCAGCCACAGGCACTGGCCACTCCCCGCAGCCAATTGAGGTAGCGCTCAAAAGAGCCGACAGGGGCGGTGAACACCAGCTGTTGCGGCTGCAGGTGTTCTTTCGGGACAGCTTCCATCACCGTCTGCAAAAAAGCTTGGGCCACCCTCTCGGCGTCGTAGCGCTCTCCATCTAGAACTCGCGGCGGAGGGACAAACTCCGCCACCAAGTCCCGCTTAAACCCCTGAAACAGCCGTTGCGGATCCACTGCCCCCCACCGACCGGCGCGCACGGTTTCCCCCACCAGGAGCTGGCCTTTTCCCTTCACGTAGACCAAGCTGGGAATAGCCGAGTGGTCTGGGCGAGAGAGGCCGGGAAGAGTGAGGAGACGGGGCACTGCTTGGGCGGGATCCCAAACTGCCACCACCGTGTTGCTGGTGCCAAAATCAATGGCTAGGGTCGCTTTGGGGGCAGGTGCCATCAGCTCAATCCTCCAGGCAGGGAACGGCTGACTTTGGCTGGGCAGAGGATGTGGTCACCGCGGCGGTAGCCGACAAAGCGAATGTAAACGGGATCCCCCTTTTGAATATCCAGCTGATCCGGTTGATGCAGTTGCGGATCAAAGGGGACGGACTCCAGGGGGTTGCCGATGGGCTCATACCCCCAGCGCTGCAGCAGAGCGTCTAAGGAGCGAAACAGAGCTGTCACGTTTTGGGCCGGCCAATCGGGCTTGCGCTGGGCAATCTGGCGGACAGTGGGGTAGCTGGTCAGCAACGGCTGCAGCAGAGAGAAGAGGACTTCTGATGAATCGGTGGATTCCATTTTGTCATTCCCGTTGAGGCGCAGCAGGGATCCCAAATCCCACTGCAGAGCGGCAGCCAACTTTTGCAGTTGCTCCAGGCGCAGGGATCCCCACTTCCCTCGGCGCACCTGATCAAGGGCGCGGCGGCTGATCCCCGCTTGGGCCTGTAAAGCGCGCCAAGAAGACAGGCCAACAACCCGCATCCGCTCCAGCAGGCAATCATCCAGAGGTTTCTTCACCATCGTTTTTGCCAGGGATCCCTACGATCATGCCCCAACTTGGGTCTAGCTCAGGGATCGGCAAGGCGCAGGGAACGGGCTATAGCTTCCACATCTCGGTCATAGCGCTCGCGCCGGCTGGCCGGGTACACGAACTCAAAGCCAGCTTGCAGCGAAGGGCGGACAACTGTTTTGAGATAGAAAATCCGCTGGCCAAAGGGCTCCGCACCGCTGACACGAACGGGCTCGTAGCCGGAGACCACAAAGAAATCCCGGCCAACAGCTTGGTAAGTAACCTGGCGCTGGTTTTCCCGGCTGCGGCGAAGTTCTTCCTGCAGGGCGCTGGCGGGCGTTGCTTGAAAAATGTTGTACCCACCCCAAACGCGCAGCTCAGCCCCGTCTTGACCGAGAAACACTTGGCCATCGCCGTTGTCCGATTCCCCTTGCGGAATGAAGTCTGCCGGGTAGTCGATGCGGTAGCCAAAGCGGGCATTGAGATAGGGCCGGAAACCGGCTTGGGCAACGGGAAGGGCGGGGGCGGGAGCAATGACGGGGATCCCCGCTCCTAGGATCAGTCCGGCAAGCAGACAAGCTAGGCGAGCAGCAGACTTCATGGTTTTGATTGCTCTAATCTGTAGCTATCCTAAGCTCTCTCACCTCCAGCCCCTCTCCTAGGGGGACAGAATTTGGTTTGTCCAAGCTCTTTCCCAAAAGACAAAGGGAATAGGAATCCAAGTTTCACTGCCGTTGAGAATGGGTCGGTTGCGCCGCTTGTATCTGGGTGCCACTTGAAATAGTAGGTATAGCATCTTTTTCGAGAGTTTGAAATAAAATACCGATTTTTGGGCCACTATTTTGTTTTGTCGACCAAGTTTAAGTTTGCCGATCAACATCAGGGTTTTGGCCGGAGCGCAGCCGTTCAATTTCTTCTCTTGCCCGCTGGATAGCGCCGCAGTTGTCTACTGCTGCCCAGGTGGAGGCCAGAAACAGCCCAGGGAGAGAAACCTCTCCTTCTTCGTCGCTAAACAACACGCCGATGAAGAGACACCACCCCAGAAAGATCATCAGAGCTTTCCACCGCCGCGTGTAAATGTAGGCTGCAAAAGCAAGCAGAATGGACAAAAAGATCGCCACCCCCTGAGACTTTTGAGAAAGGGCATAGGTACGACGAATTTCTGCATCCGCTCTTTTTTGATCTTCTTGCCGCAGCAACTCTTGTAGATGTTCGTCCATAGGCCACCCAAACCTGACGGCCTCATCTTAAAAATCCTTGGAAGCCCCCTGTTCAAAGACAATTGTTCGGGATCCCTGTTGGGGGAGAACGGCAGGAAAAGAGAGGAGAGGTTGGCCACCCCCCCTTCTCGAGTTCCCAACTTCTGTAGAATGGGAAAGCTCGTCTCAATCTCTTATTGCAGGCTGCAAGGCCCGGACGGATTTTGCCATGACCTCAGCTCCTCTTGCTTCTCCCCCTCGTGTTTTGGATCCTCTCGACCCTCAAGTGCGTCCGGATCCCCAGGGGCGGTTTGGGCCGTTTGGGGGTCGGTTTGTGCCGGAAACCCTGATGAGCGCCCTAACGGAGCTGGAGGAAGCCTTTGAGCATCACTGGCGGGATCCCGATTTTCGCGCCGAGTTTCACAGCCTGCTGCGGGATTTTGTTGGGCGGCCCAGCCCCCTCTACTTTGCCCAGCGGCTAACCGAATACTACGGCGGCCCGCAGATCTACCTCAAACGGGAAGATCTCAACCACACCGGCGCCCACAAGATCAACAACGCCCTTGGCCAAGTGCTGCTGGCGGTGCGCATGGGCAAGCGGCGGATCATTGCCGAGACTGGCGCCGGCCAACATGGGGTGGCCACGGCAACCGTGTGCGCCCGCTTTGGCCTAGAATGCGTCATCTACATGGGGGCGCTGGATATGGAGCGGCAGGCCCCCAATGTGCAGCGGATGCGCCTTTTGGGCGCTGAGGTGCGGGGAGTGGAATCGGGCACGCGCACCCTCAAAGACGCCCTCTCCGAGGCCATCCGCGACTGGGTAACCAACGTGGAGACCACCCACTACGTCATCGGCACGGTGGCGGGGCCCCACCCTTACCCGAAGCTGGTGCGGGCCTTTCACGATGTCATTGGCCAGGAGACGCGGCAGCAGTGCCAGGAAAAATGGGGAGGGCTGCCGGATGTGTTGCTGGCCTGTGTGGGGGGTGGATCCAACGCCCTGGGCCTGTTTAACGAGTTTGTCCGGGATCCCCAGGTGCGACTGATCGGCATCGAAGCCGCCGGAGAAGGGCTGCACACGCCCCGCCACGCTGCCACCCTCAACCGCGGTCGGATTGGAGTCCTGCATGGAGCCATGAGCTACCTACTGCAGGATGAAGAAGGGCAGGTGCAGGAGGCCCACTCCATCAGCGCCGGCTTGGATTACCCCGGTGTAGGGCCCGAGCACAGCTACCTAAAAGAAATCGGGCGGGCCGAGTACTACGCGGTTACTGACGACGAAGCGGTGGAAGCGCTGCTGCTGCTGTCGCGCCTGGAGGGGATCATCCCCGCCCTGGAGACAGCCCACGCTCTGGCCTATCTGAAAACCCTGGCCCCGCAGCAAGGACTCCGTCCCGCTAACGCGATCGGCCCTCAGCAGCGGGTGGTGGTCAACTGTTCTGGGCGCGGCGACAAGGATCTAAACACCGTTTTCAAGTATTTGCAGCAGCGGGGACGTAGCTTTTAGAGTACGGTTGTTGTGACCACCAACGGGATTCTCTTGGGTGTTCACCTGCCGAGTTCACTTCACGGTTCGATTGCTGGGTCTTCAAGGACTCCGTCCCGCTAACGCGATTGGACTCCGTCCCGCTAACGCGATTGGACTCCGTCCCGCTAACGCGATCGGCCTGCTCCTGGCTGCGGGGCTGGGCTTGTGGACGGGATCCCTGCCGCAGCCTTCTGAGACAACTGCCCCTGTTCCTCCGCCGGAGTCCATGGGTGCCTCGCACCGCTTACGGGATCGCACTGGCGGGACGGAGTCCGATTCAGAAGGGATCCCCTCTCCCAGCCGGCGACAACCTCTCCCTGACACCCTGCCGGCGCTGGCGCGTCAGGCCATTGCCTACTACTTCGCCACCGGCCAGGTGCTGCCACCTCCAGAGGAGATCCCGCCCCACTGGCGGCGCTCTGCGGGGGTTTTTGTAACGGTGAGTACAGAGGGTCGGCCCCGTGGCTGCTGGGGCAGCTTGGATCCCAGCGGCGAGGACCTGGTCAGGGCCACCATCCGGGCGGCGGTGGGGGCAGTCACCCGCGATTGGCGCTACGTACCTCTGCAACCCGGGGAGCTGGAGTCGGCCTCCATTCAGGTAGCCATTGTGCGGCGGGTGGTGCCCATTGCGTCGGCGGGACGGAGTCCTTTTGCCGCTGTGGAGCAGGTGGATCCCACCCGCATGGGCCTATTTGTCCGCTCTGGAACCCGGGGAGCGGTGTTGCTGCCGGGAGAGGCTTTGACGACGGAATGGCAGCTCGCCACTGCCAAGAGGTTGGCCGGGATCCCTGCCGACCAGCCGGTGGAGCTGTTTCGCGTGGAGGCAGAGCTGCTGCATGAGTTTTGAGGAGGGGGCAGATCTCAGCGCTTCGCACCGCTGTCGTGAATGGCTGGCAGCCGTGCTGGGCAACACTCACGTGCGCTGGGGTTGGTTTGTGGAGGAGACCCTGGTGAAGGTGGAGCGGTTTCCTGCTCACCAGCCCTTGTCCTGGCCGCAGCAGACAGAGCTGTGGCTGGCTCCTGTGGGCTCTGCCCCCCTGCCGCCAGCATCGCCCTGGGTGCATCGATTGGAGCTATCGCAGGTGCCGCTGCGGGATCCCTACCCAGGGCTGGGGCTGGATCGGGCTTTGGCCCTGTGGGCTGCTGGGATCCACTACGGCTGGCCCTGTTTGGTCATCGACGCGGGTACTGCCCTGACCCTCACAGGAGCTGACTCTGAAGGATCCCTGGTGGGAGGGGCCATCTTGCCCGGCCTGGGGTTGCAGGCGCAGGCGTTGGCTGATCACACAGCCCTGCTGCCCAAAGTGCAGTGGGATCCGCAGGATCCCTTGCCCCCTCGCTGGGCCAACGACACCGTGGCTGCCATCCGCAGCGGCATCCTCCACACCCTCTTGGCTGGCTTGCGCGAGTTCATTGCCGACTGGCGTCGCCGCTTTCCCCAAGGCCCCCTGCTGCTGACCGGCGGGGATGGGAAGTGGCTCCACCCTCACTTGGGCCCGCTTGACCCAGAGCTGCGCTGGGATCCCCACCTGGTGTTGCGGGGAATTGCCGGCTGCCGCCAGCTGCACCGCACTGCCCGCCACTCCCCTAGTGCAGAATAGAAAACAGTCTCTCCCAGCCGCCTGCGAGTAACGGCTTCTTGCTTGGGGATCCCATGGCCAACGGCAACTCCTTCGGTGTCCTGTTTTGCGTGACCACCTATGGCGAGTCCCACGGGGGGGCGGTGGGGGTGGTGGTGGATGGCTGCCCGCCGCGGCTGCCCTTGAGCGAGGCCGACATTCAGGCAGAGCTGGATCGGCGGCGTCCTGGCCAGAGCCCCATCACGACGCCCCGCCAGGAAGCGGATCGCTGCCAGATCCTCTCCGGGGTTTTTCAGGGCTTTACGCTGGGCACCCCCATCCACATCCTGGTGCGCAACCAGGATGCCCGCCCCCAGGACTACCAGGAGATGGCCACCACCTTCCGCCCTTCCCATGCCGATGCCACCTACCAGGCCAAGTACGGCATCCGCAACTGGCAGGGGGGCGGACGGGCCTCAGCGCGAGAAACCATTGGCCGGGTGGCTGCCGGGGCCATTGCCAAGAAGATCCTGCGCCTAGCGGCAGGGGTGGAGATCCTGGCCTACGTGCAGCGGGTAAAAGACGTGGAAGCCCAGGTGGATCCCAGCTCGGTAACTGCAGAGCAGGTGGAGGCCAACATCGTCCGCTGCCCCGATCCCCAAGCGGCGGCGGCCATGATCCAAAAAATTGAGGAGGCGGCGCGGGAAGGGGATTCGCTGGGGGGAGTGGTGGAGTGTGTAGCCCGCCGGGTGCCGCGCGGGCTGGGATCCCCGGTGTTTGACAAGCTGGAGGCCGACTTGGCCAAGGCGGTGATGTCCCTGCCAGCCAGCAAGGGGTTTGAGATTGGCTCGGGGTTTGCCGGCACCTACCTGACGGGCAAGCAGCACAACGACGAGTTTTACATGACCCCCGGCGGCTGGCGCACCCGCAGCAACCGCTCCGGCGGCATCCAGGGGGGCATCAGCAACGGCGAAGACATCGTCCTGCGGGTAGCCTTTAAGCCCACTGCCACCATTCGCCAGCCTCAAAACACCGTCACCCTCAATGGGCAAGAGACGGTTTTGGCGGCGCGGGGACGCCACGATCCCTGTGTCTTGCCGCGGGCAGTGCCGATGGTGGAGGCGATGGTGGCCCTGGTCCTCTGCGACCATCTGCTGCGCCACCACGCCCAGTGCGGATCCCTGGTCTTGCCGGAGGTGCCCCTCCCTGTCGCCGCTGCTCCCCAGGCCTAGGAGTCCCCGGCTATGGCCAAGGCCAAAACCGTCTGGGAGTGCAGCCAGTGCGGCGAGCGCTATGCCAAGTTTTTGGGCCGCTGCGACCATTGCGGCGCCTGGAACACCCTGACGGAAGTGGTCGTCGCCCCAGCGGCCAAGTCCCCACGGGCCCAAGCCCTCGCTCCTAGGTCCAACCGCGCCAATGGGATCCCCCGGTCGGCCCTCCCCCTCTCCCAGGTCTCCTCAGATCGCCACCCTCGCCTCTCCTCCGGCTATGGCGAGTTTGACCGGGTGTTGGGAGGTGGCATTGTGCCGGGATCCCTGGTGTTGATTGGCGGGGATCCGGGCATTGGCAAGAGCACCCTGCTGCTGCAGAGCGCTGCCCACCTGGCCAAGAGCGGGCCCATCTTATACGTGTCGGGGGAAGAATCAGCCCAGCAGATCAAGCTACGCGCCGAGCGGCTGGGGGTGGAAAGCGAGCAGCTCTACCTCTTGGCCGAGACCGACCTGGAGGCCATCGTGGCGGAGATCCAGGCTCTGCAACCGCAGGTGGCGGTGATCGACAGCATTCAAGCCATCTTCTGGGGGCAACTCACCTCGGCGCCGGGATCCGTTTCCCAGGTGCGGGAATGCACCGGCCTGTTAATGCGGCTGGCCAAAAAACTGGGGGTGGCTCTGCTGATTGTAGGCCATGTTACCAAAGACGGATCCCTGGCCGGGCCGAAGGTGCTGGAGCATTTGGTGGACACGGTCTTGTACTTTGAGGGGGATCGCTTCCAAAGCCACCGCCTATTGCGCGCCGTCAAAAACCGCTTTGGGGCAGCCCAGGAAATGGGTGTTTTTGAGATGACCGCCTCTGGCTTGGTGGAGGTGGAGAACCCCTCGCAGCTTTTTTTGAGTAGCCGGGATCAGGCCATGCCCGGAACAGCCACCATCGTTGCCTGCGAGGGCACCCGCCCCTTGGTGGTGGAAGTGCAGGCCCTAGTCAGCCCCACCAGCTACAGCTCCCCCCGCCGCACCTCCACCGGCATTGAAATCAACCGCTTTTTGCAGATCTTGGCCGTGCTGGAAAAACGGGTGGGGATCCCGCTTTCCAAATACGATGCTTACATCGCCTCTGCCGGCGGCATTCAGGTAGCCGAGCCAGCTGCCGACTTAGGGGTGGCAGTGGCTGTGGCCGCCAGCTTCCGGGATCGACAGGTGGATCCCTTGACGGTCTTGATCGGCGAAGTGGGGTTGGGAGGACAGGTGCGCCCGGTGGCCCAATTGGAGCAGCGCTTGAAAGAAGCCAGCAAACTGGGGTTTCGCCACGCCATCATTCCCAACAGTCCCGTTTTGTCAGATTATGGATTGCGCTTGAGCCGGGTGCAGCGGGTGCTGGAGGCTCTGCTCGTGGCTCTGCCCGGTTCCCAGAGCCCAGAATGAGGGCAGTTGCCCAAGAAAATCCCCTTGCACTTCATCCCGTCGCCGGGTTTTGCTGCGCCCTATCTCCAGAGGCTACGCCTGCTGCAGGAACATCGTCGGCTGCTCTGGTGGTGCCTTCATCACTTTCCCGAAGACTTTTGTTACTCTCAAAAAAGGTTACGCCTGCTGCGCGAACAGCTCAGTAGCATGAGTCAAACCCCAGCCCTCAGTTAGCAACACCAGCAACGGATCCCGGTGAGCATGGTTTCCGCACCCTCCAGCCCAGTCCAGCCCTCGATGCCGGAGGCGGCATTTCCTCTGCCAGAGCCACCGGATATTAGTGACCTGGTCATCGAGGATGATGAGCCCGCGGACAGCATTCTCTCCAAAAAGCTGCAGCGCCTGCTCACCAGCGCTCTCTACGCCTCCTTCCAGCCCAAGGCCGAAGACACGGGGGAGCTGATCCCCTTTTTGGCCACAGCCAATATTGGCCTGTTCTCTGCCCTCAAACTGCCTCCCCTGATGCCCGATGTGACGCTCAGCCTGGAGGTGGCTCCCCCCGCCAGCTTTGAGCGCAAGGAAGATCGCACCTACCTGGTCTGGGAGATGGGTAAGCCGCCGGATGTGGTCATTGAGATTGTCTCCAAGCGCAAAGGGGAAGAGCATGACTCTAGTCAATAATAAGCTCAACTATACTGAAAATAATGTATAATATGTTCAGTACGGATTACTACCAGTTGATCTTTCTGTTTACTTTCGAGTCTGCCAACATGGTAGCCAAAGCAAAGCAGAAAATTGGTAGTAAGACGACACGGAAACTGCGCTTTGGGTATTCTACTCAAAGCTTTGCGGGATACCGCCATTCTGGTTGGAAACAAACAGAATGCTATCGCTGCATAGTTGAACAGTGATGTTCAGCAGTGTTCAGCGTAAATGTATCAGCTGGGCCGCAAACGCAAAGACTATGCCCGCGCCGGCGTCAGCTACTACGCGGTCTACGATCGCACAGCGGGCGTAGCCTCTCCCTTGCGGCAACTAAGGGAACTGCAGGGATCCCCTCTGGCCCTTTTTCAGCGGCGGGGAGGTGAGTTTGTCCCCTTCGCGTCCACATGGCTGGAGGACAAAGGACTCCGTCCCGCTAACGCGAAAGGACTCCGTCCCGCTAACGCGATCGGGCTGGGCTTAACCCTCTGGCAGCGATCCTTTGAGGTCGTGAATACCGAATGGCTACGCTGGTGTGATCGGGAGGGGCAGGTTTTGCCCACCGGCGAAGAAAAGGCTGCTCTGGAACAACAGCGCGCTGAGGCAGAACGCCAACGGGCCGAAGCCCTTTTGGAGCTGCTGCGTTCCCACGGCAAAGGACTCCGTCCCGCTAACGCGATCGCACCGCCGGCAGCCTGAAAAATCCCGTCCCTAACGGGGCTTCCATTGTCCATTGCCTATCCACCGCCATGTCCACTCTCCCCAGCAGCAGCGAAGCCGCCCAACGGGCCGCCCGCCTGGAAAAAGCCCAACACCTGCGGGAACAAGGGATCCCGCCCTATGCCTATTCTTTTCCTGTTACCCATCTGGCTGCCGAGCTGCAGGAGCAATTTGCCGACCTAGAGCCCGGCGGCGAGCGGGAGGATGTGCAGGTGGCGGTGGCCGGGCGGATCCGGGCGCGGCGGGTCATGGGCAAGCTGGCTTTCTTTACCCTTCAGGATCGCTCCGGCACCATCCAGCTTTACCTGGAGAAGCAACGGCTGACGAAGCAGATGGGGGAGTTGGCCTTCAAGAACTTGGACAAGCTCCTCGACGTGGGCGATTGGCTGGGGGCCAAGGGCTGCCTGAAGCGCACCGAAAAAGGGGAATTGTCGGTGCGGGTGGACGAGTACCAGGTGCTAACCAAGGCGCTGTTGCCGCTGCCGGACAAGTGGCACGGCCTGCGGGATGTGGAGAAACGCTACCGCCAGCGCTACGTCGATCTCATCGTCAACCCTGAGGTCAAGCAGACCTTGCTCGACCGCGCCCAGATCATCCGCTCCCTGCGGCAGACTCTGGAAGAGCGAGGTTTTGTGGAAATTGAGACGCCAGTGTTGCAGGTGATCCCCGGCGGGGCGGAGGCGCGGCCTTTTGTTACCCACCACAACGCCCTGGATCTGGATCTCTACTTGCGCATTGCCACCGAGCTGCACCTGAAGCGGCTGGTGGTGGGCGGGATCGAGCGGGTCTATGAAATTGGGCGGGTCTTTCGCAACGAAGGCATTTCCACCCGCCACAACCCGGAGTTCACCTCTCTAGAGGCCTATCAAGCCTTCGCCGACTACCACACCATGATGGAGCTGACGGAAACCCTGGTCTGCAACGCCGCCCTGGCGGTGCGGGGATCCCTGCAGCTCACCTACCAAGGGGAAGCCATCGACCTCACCCCTCCCTGGCGACGGGTGACGATGCAGGAGCTGGTGGAGGAGGCCACTGGCATTTTCATCGATGTGGAAAAGGGATGCCCTGAAGAGCTCTTGCCGGCCTTGGCCGCCCAAGGGATCCCCGATCTCTCACCCCAGGACTCCCCTGGCAAGTTGCTGGTCAAAGCCTTTGAGCACTGCTGTGAGAGCCACCTGCGCCAGCCCACCTTTGTTCTGGACTATCCCCTGGAGGTGTGTCCCCTCACCAAGCCTCACCGCAGCAAACCGGGGTTGGCAGAGCGCTTTGAGCTGTTCATCGTGGGGCGGGAGACGGCCAACGCCTACTCAGAGCTCACCGATCCGGTGGATCAGCGGCAGCGGCTGGAGGCCCAGGCAGCCCTGAAGGCAGCCGGCGATGAAGAGGCCCATTTTCTGGATGAAGACTTTCTCACCGCCTTGGAATACGGCCTGCCCCCCACAGGTGGCCTGGGCGTGGGGATCGACCGCTTGACAATGCTGCTGTGCGATGCCCCCAGCATTCGCGATGTCATTGCCTTTCCGCTGCTGCGGCCCGAGACGGGAGAAGTGGCGGAGGGGGCTTGAGCCGATCCCTCTAACTGTCCATTCAAATCCCATCGATTTCTAAGAGAGGTTGGAGGTGGCCGCGGCGACGGCGCGGAGCCTTTGGGAAGTGTCTCAACCTATTTTGAAATAACTAGCGATAACGTCTTCCAAAAGCCGACCTTCGTACCCTTGCATCTGGAGGGCAGCCTGGAAATCCTGGCAGGCTCTCTGCCAATCCCCAAGGGCAGTCCGGGCCAGGGCGCGGTTGAGGTGGGCCTTGAGGTGGCAGGGATCCCTATCGCTCGCGTCAGCAGTGCAGAGTGTTATGGCTTGGTCGTAGTCGCGGATGGCCGCCGAAAAATCCCCCTGTTGGGCGTAGGCCCAGCCGCGGTTGTTCAAAACCCAGACCCGCTCCTGGGGATCCAGCTCCAGTTGCAGCAGTCGGGTGTAGTCTTCTATCGCTTTGTCCGTCTGTCCCTCGCCATCCCACAGGAGAGCTCGGTGGAGCAAAGCAGAGTGCTCCTGGGGGTTCAAGGCCAGGGCCTGCGTGTAGTCGGCAATGGCCAGCTCAGGGCAATTGGCCTGCCGGTGTAGATCCCCCCGTTGACGGTAGGCCAGGGCAGCATCGGCCACCCCCCAGTTCTGGTCGAGGCTCAGAGCTTGGTTGAGATCCGCCAATGCCGCCTCTTGATCCCCCAAAGCCAGATGCACCCTTGCCCGCAAAGCAAAAGCCTGAGAAGCCTGCGGTTGCTGCTGGATCAGCGCCGTGAAATCGGCCAACGCCCCAGCCAGATCCCCCCTCTCTTGGCGACACAAGCCCCGATACAACAGGGCTTCGGTGACCAGCACTTCTGGATCCCCTGGGCTGGCCAGCTCCAAGACCCGATCCCAATCGGCTATTGCCCCCTCCAGGTTGTGGCGCAGGCGGCGGACTTGGGCCCGCTTCAGGTGGGCCTCCAGATAGAGCTGCCGGGACTGTTCCCCGTCTTGGGCCTCTTCCTGGATGACTTGGTCGAAGTCGGATTCAGCCTGCGCGTAGTACCCCAGCTCCAAGGACTCCGTCCCGCTGACGCGATCCTGCTCCGCACGGTTGGTAGGGCCATCGGTGCCGCGCACCGCCAACGTCAACAACAGAGAGCCGCGGGCCAAGCGGGCCATCCTGTGTTGGGGATCCCGCTGCAGCAGACGGTTTAGATCTTGCAAGGCCGCTTCGGTCTGACCCAACTGCTGCAGAGCTTGTCCTCGGTGCCACAGCGCTTCCCTGTGGTCAGGATCCTGCTGCAAAACCCGGCTGAGATCCTGAATGGCGGAATCCCAGTTGCCCACCTGTCCATGGGCCATGCCCCGTCCCAGCCAAGCCGTCCAGTCCTGAGGATCCTGCCGCAACACCTCGTCGTAGTCGGCAATGGCCTCTGGCCACCGGCCCAGCTGTCGGCACAACTCAGCTCGCTCTTGGCGCAGATCCCGCCGTTCCGGCTGCAAGCGCACCGCCTCGTTCAACTGCTCCAAGGCCGCCTGCAGATCTCCCGTCTGGATTTGGGCCCGCGCCAGATCTCGGCGGATATCCGCCTCGGCCACTGCCACCCCCAGCGCCAAAGCCTGGTGGTAATCCTGGATGGCCCCCAGCCCATCTCCCAGAGCAGCCCGCACTTGGCCGCGATGGAAATAAGCCAAGCCCGACTGAGGATCCCCTTGCAGAGCTTGGTCGAAATCGGCCAGCGCTCCCTGCCAATCCCCCAAGCGTTGCCGTGCCATACCGCGGCGCAGATGGGCATTAACCAGCAGCTCCGGCCCGCGTGGGATCCCAGGCCTCGCCGCCCACTGCAACACCTGCGAGAAGTCCTCACAGGCTGCCGGCCAATCTTCCCGCTCAACATGGAGTTGGCCGCGGTTGAGGTAGAGCTGAGGGTTCTGCGGATCCCGCTCCAGGGCAGCTGTATAATCCCGCAGAGCCGCTAGGGGATCCCCCAACAGCCAATGGATTCGCCCGCGGCTGCTGTAGGCACTGGCATCTTGGGGATCCAAAGCAATGGCCTGGTTCAAGTCGGACAAAGCCGCTTCAATGTTGCCCAAGTCCAGGTGGGCAATGCCCCGGTTGAGGTAGGCTTTGGCCATTTGGGGATCCAGCTCCAGGGCGCGGTTGAAGTCTGCCAGAGCGCCGCCGGGATCCCCCAGCCCCTGACGGGCCAAGCCCCGGCAGAGATAGGCCCGCGACAGCTTAGGATCCAGGCGGAGAGCCTGTTCACAATCGGCCAGCGCCGACTCCAGGGCGTTGCTGCTCAGGTAGGCCATCGCCCGCTGCAAGTAGAGATCCGCCTGGGCTGCCGCCTCTGCCTCAGGTAGCTCAGTGGCCTCAGCAGACCGTAGGGATAGGGCCTGAGAAAAATCTTCAACGGCCCCTTGGGGATCCCCCAACGCTTGTCGGGCCAGGCCCCGGTGGTAATAGGCTTTGCCGTGGCGAGGATCCAACTGCAGCGCTTGGGTGTAGTCCTCGACGGCCCCTTGCAAATCTGACAACTGGACCCGCGCCACTCCCCGGTTGAAGTAGGCTTCCCCGTCCTGAGGGTCCCGCTTGATCACCTCGGAAAAATCGGCTGCTGCCCCCTGCGCATCTCCCAGATGGCCGCGCACCACGCCGCGGTTGAAATAGGCCCGCACATCTTCCGGGTTGAGCTCAATGGCCCGCGAATAGTCTTCGATGGCCTGCTGCTGCTGATTGAGTTGCCGGTAAGCATTGCCACGGTTGTAGTAGGCCACCGCCCATTGTGGGTTGAGGCCGAGAGCCTGGGTGTAGTCGGCAACAGCTCCCTCGTAGTCCTCCAGCCGGTAGCGGGCAATGCCGCGGTTGAAATAGGCGCGGGCGTCCCCTGCCAGTTGAATGACTTGGGTGTAATCTGCGATGGCCCCTGCCAAGTCCCCACTTTTGTAGCGGGCGCTGCCCCGCTGGCTGTAGGCGCGGCTATTTTGGGGATCCAATTGAATGGCCAACGTACAGTCGGCAATCGCCCCCTGGAAATCCCCTTGGCGGGCTTTCTCCTGTGCGCGGGCCAACAGGCGCGTCACCAAAACCTGATCCACCGAAACATCGCCGAGCGTCGCCTCTTGGGGAAAAGGCAACAGGGGCCGCAGCGCCTCCAACACTTCAGCAGCGGACTGGAAGCGCTCTTGCCAGTGGGGGCAGATCAGGCGATCCAAAATCTCGGCCAGCTCCTCGCTGACCTGAACCAAATCCCGCCAGAGCAGTTGGCCGGTGCGGGGATCATCCCGGATCTTATGGGGAGGACGACCGGTGAGGGCTTGGATGGCCAGCACCCCTACGGAGTACAGGTCGCTGCAGGGCTGGGGCTTGCCGTTGAGCTGTTCGGGCGCCATGTAGCCAACCGAGCCAATCACCGTCGCCAACTGAGTTTGGCCGGGGGCATGGCTGACCAACCGCCCCACTTCCTTGACTGCCCCAAAGTCGATCAACACCAACTTGCCATCGGCATCGCGGCGCATCAGGTTGGCCGGCTTGATATCCCGATGGACGATCTGGTGGGCGTGTACATGGCGCAGGATCTCCAAAATATCCCACAACAGTTTCAAAACCTCGGCCTCGCTCAGCGGCTTGCCCGGGATCAGCTCCTGGCTGAGATCATGCCCGGCAACAAACTCTTGCACCAAGTAAAAATCCTGATCCTGCTCGAAGTGGGCCAAAAGGCGGGGCACCTGGTCGAAGTGGTTGAGCCGGTTGAGAACCTTGGCTTCCCGTTCAAAGAGCTTGCGAGCCGTGGCCAACGTATAGGGATCCGTGGAGAGGGGGCGAAGGCGCTTGACGACGCAAGGGCTATCGAAGGTGTCTTGATCCACCGCCTTGTAGGTTACGCCAAACCCTCCTTCCCCGAGGGGATGGAGAATGCGATAGCGTCCCCTGAGCACACTTCCCGCTCTGATCTTGTCTTCCATAGCCAAGCCAGTCGCCTGAGCGGCGCAGCCTTTTGCCACTACGAGCTGGCTCGATTCTGCCACAGGCCGACGCCCTTGGGCGGAGCAACCCACAGCTCCTATCCAGGGTCTTTTTCAGCTTTTTCTTTTCGCGATCTTCAATGTCTGTAACAATTCAGTCAGAGAGAAACCGCGATCTGACCTCGCCGCTCTTCAAAATCGCTGATCAGCAGTCTCACCTCGATCTGCCATTCCCCCGCCAGGGCTAGGGGCACATTTTCCACCACAAATTGGCCAGGCCCATCCGGCGCTACAGTGCGGCGTAGAGGGGGGATCCCGTGTTCTGGCAGGGAAAACCCAAGGGTCAATTCCTGGGCCGGGACTCCCTTCACCTCAGCCCGAATTTGATTTTCCCCAGGACGACAGGGCAGAATCCTCAGGTGCAGGCTGCCTTCCGGCCAGTTCAAGCTCTCTTCACAACTGGTCTGCCAACCTGATTCCAGGGGGGATCCCATGCCGTGCCTTCCATGACTGGGAGGAGCCTGGGCCACCAGGAAGCTGGTCAAGGCCAGCACCAGCATCAGCCCCACCAACTCCAGGCGGACGATCCGGCGCAGCGACCGGCCCGCGGCCTGTCCACCTTGCTGTAATCCCGGCACCAGCCGAAACTTGTTGTGGGCGCCCAGCCCCACCATCATCAGCACCAGCAGCAGCTTGGCCCAGAGATACTGGCCGTAGGGATGATCCCAGTGCCAGCCGCGGTGGATCCCACCCATCCCCACCCCCGCCAGGATAAGCCCCGGTACCGCCCAGGTGGCCACGTCAGAAAACCGTTGGATGATGCCTACAGATGGGTAGGGAGCAGATTCCTTGCCCAGCAGGCGCTCCAGCCCCCACAACCCTCCCAACCAGAAAGCTGAACCGGCCAGATGCAGCCCCAGCAGCGCCATTGTCCCCATCGGATGCTCACTGGTGAGAGCATGGCCAATGGGCAAAAAGGAGCCGAGCACCAACACCGACCCCATACCGCTGGCCCAGACGGCACCTCCCTCACAGGCCCAGATCAGGATCCCTAGCCCCACCAGCCGCAGTCCTGTACCCCAACCGTAGGGAGAAAGCATCACACGCAGCAGCTCTCGCCCATTAAAGTAAGGGTAGAGCTGGGCCAAATGCAGACTGAAGGCCACCACGGTCAAGCTGAGGGTGATCCAAGCTGTCGCAAAAGCCCAAGATAAGGGCTCCGCCCCGCTGACGCGATCGGAATCGGCGAAACTGCTCCGCTGCCCCCGCAACAGTCGCCACCAGCCCAGCACCCCCACCACAAAAAGGCTGCCCAAGTAGATCCCCCAGCGTACCCCCACCAGCGGCCAGTACAAGGGATCCCTTCCTTGGGCGTGAGCTGTCCTCGCCGCCTGCAATTGCCCAGGATCGGCTGCCCCCACCTGGAAGGCAAACGATCCACTCACCGGATGGGAATCGGCAGAAATGGCCCGCCAACTGACGATGTAAACTCCCTCGGGGATCCCCTGCGGCAAATCCCCCTGCGGTGCCTCACCCCTGGTCACCCGATTTTCCAAGGGCAGAGCTCGTCCGTTGCTGTCTAAAACCTGGAGCTGTGTGATCTGCACCGGCTCATTGAAAACAAGCCGCACCTGGGCCGGAGCTTCCTGCAACACTGCCCCATCCTCCGGGAAGGTGGATAGCAAGCTGGCATGGGCAAAAACGGCCTGGATCCCGGCCAGCCACAGCAAGAGGCAGAGGATCCCAGACCAAATCCAAGCAAAACCCCTTTTGGGATGAAACATGCTCCTAAGCAGACCGCTTAGCGGGTACCGTGACCATGCCCATGTCCATGCCCGTGGCCGTGCCCATGTCCACTGTCTCCACCCGTCAGCTTCAGCAGCGGAGCCGGCTCCGGCAAACTGTTGGGATCCTCGCCAGGCTGAGCCACCTGAATCCAGCGGTACATGCCCTGCTCGCACTCCTGAATCACTGGGATGGGGATGACCTCACCGGGGCGATTCGGCAGCTTGAGGCTGATGCTGAACTCATCCATGAACTCATCGGGCAGCGAGCCGCCGCTCCAGATCACCTCGGCAACCGTTTCGGTAATCATCTTCCCATGCGACTCATAGGGGGTCTCCAGCGGCTTTTTGACCGTCTCGATTTTCCACAGGGGATGCACCATCGGCTTCACAGAGACGAATCCCTCCGGGATCTGCACCCGCAGGCGCACGGTCGGGGATCCATCGCAGCCATGGGGCACCCGAAAGGTGAGCTTGGCATAGCTGCCCGCCGTGGCCTCTTTGGGATGGACGGTGACATGGGCCCAGGCAGAAGAAAGGGGCAAACAACTCATTCCCAGGGCCAGCAGAGATTTCTTGGCCAGGGTCAAGTAACTTTGCAGACTGAACATTCGCAGATGCTCCTTACAAACCTGTAGAGAAAGAGAAAAATGCAGTGTTTGTTGGTCAAAACCTAGGGATGGTGATGGGATCCGTGGGATTCCGTTATGCTCATGCTGTGCTGTCCCCAACTGGAGAGGCCCATCGACACCAGGCCGGCACTGGCCAAGCCCATCGACACCAGCCCGAAGGAGAGCGCTCCCATAGCCACCAGGCCGACAGAGAGGATGCCGTGGGTCACCACGCCGATGGCCACCACCCCATGGGCGGAAATGCCCACCGCCACCAAGCCATGGGCTCCCACGCCAACCGACAAGATTTTGCGGCGGGATCCCTGTCCTTCACATCCCTGCTCGTGAGGCAGCCGCTCCACTGGTCTCCCCTGGAGCAGGGCTGGATCTTGAGTCCTCTCTTTGGACACTAGCCTCTACTCCAGTTGTGCTCAGCGCGATCCAAAACGTAGGCCGCCACCGCCTCGATCTCCTCCGGCTTGAGAATCTTGGCAAAAGCCGGCATGGCCCCTTTGCCGTTTCTCACTTGGGCCTGGATCAGCTCAGGGGTGTCTACGTGGTACTCATGAAGAGCCGCCAGAGAAAGGTTTTTCGCTGCCACCAAAGTGTTGCGCCCGTTCAAGTGACAACCCACACATTTGGCCTGAAAGACCTTGGCTCCCAAGGCCAAATCAGGCTCAGCAGAAGCCATTTGCGGGCCTAAAAAGAGGGCAAATACTGCCACCAAAAGCCCGATAAAAAGGTTGATCATTCGCATTTTCATCTCAGGGACTGACCGAAAACTAGCCTTTAAGGCCCGCCCATTATCCCAAGCCCGTTGGGCCAGGTCAAAAGACAGCCTGTCGAGTTTCCCCCGGCTACTATAAGGTCAGGATCCCCCGAAGCCATGAGCGGTCTGCCCCCCGATTTCATTCAGTTGGTGCGCCAAAAGGCCGACCTCGTGGAAGTGGTGGCCGAAAAAGTGGTGCTGCGCAAGCAGGGAAAGAACTTCGTTGGGCTTTGCCCTTTCCACAACGACCACAAACCCAGTTTTCAGGTCAGCCCCAGCAAGCAGATCTACAAGTGCTTCTCCTGCGGGGCAGGGGGAGATGTGCTGCGCTTTGTCATGCAGACCGAGCATCTCTCCTTTGCTGAGGCCGTGCGCCACTTGGCGCGGCGATACCACATACCTCTGCCCACCCGCAATCCCGAGGCGCAGCCCTTGGGATCCCTTGATGAGCGGGAGCTCTCCCACCGGGAAAAGCTGCTGGAGATTTTGGCCATGGCTGCCGATTTTTATCGGCATGCCCTCCGCTCCCAGCTAGGATCCGCCGCCCGCCAGTACCTGCACAGCCGCCACCTGAGCGAAGAAACTTTGCAAAAATTTCAAATCGGCTTTGCTCCCCCCGGCTGGCAATCTCTCTACGAATACTTGGTCAACCACAAGCGCCAACCGGTCAAACTTTTAGAAGAGGCTGGATTGCTGGTTCCCCGCCAGCAGGGATCCGGCCACTACGACCGCTTTCGCAACCGGATCATGCTGCCCATTTTCGATGTGCAGGGGCGGGTGATCGGGTTTGCCGGCAGAGCCTTGGGGGAGTCAGGACAGCCCAAGTACCTCAACTCTCCAGAAACAGAGCTTTTCAACAAAAGCCAGGTGGTCTATGGCCTCAACTTTGCCCGCGATGCCATTGCCAAGGCCGATCAAGTCCTGGTGGTGGAAGGCTACTTCGATGTCATCGCCCTGCATCAGGCGGGGGTTGCCTATGCCGTAGCCGCTATGGGCACCGCTTTGACGCCCCACCAGGTGAAGACCCTGCTGCGCTACACCCAATCGAAGCGGCTGATCCTCAATTTTGATGCGGATCGGGCCGGTTTGAACGCCGCCAACCGAGCCATTGAAGCCGTTGAAGAACAAGCGCGGCGCGGAGAAATTGAGCTGCGCATTCTCACCCTTCCTGAGGGCAAAGATGCCGACGAGTTTTTGCGGGAGTACAAGAGCTCGGCCCCGCCGACGCGAGCGGTTTCTGAACTGCAAACCCTGATTGAGCAGGCCCCCCTGTGGCTGGATTGGCGAATTGAACAGGTGTTGGCCGGTCGGGATCTGAGCCGGGCCACCGATTTTCAGCAGGCCCGTCAAGCCCTTGTGCAACTGCTGGCCGGTTTGGGTGGACAATGGCGCTCTTTGTATTTGCACAAAGTGGCAGAATTGCTCAGCCGCGGCAACGGTCGCCTCAGTCGAGATTTGGAAGAAGACCTGCGCCGAGCCGTGCGGCAGTACCGCTGGGCCAAACCCCGGCAACCTTCCCTCAATAAGGGATCCAAACTCTTGCAATCTGAGTCCCATCTTTTGCAGATCTTTCTGCATTTTGGCGAGTATCGCCGCGAAATTCGGCAAACTTTGCTGGAGCGAGAGCTGCAATTTAGTTTTCGCCCCCACCGGGAGCTGTGGCAGCGGATCTTGGAGCTGATCTCGGCTCAGCCGGAGCTGGAAGAGCAAGAAGAGACGTTGCTGACGGCTTTGCGCACCCTCTGTGCCCAAGATGAGCAGCTCAACGAGCGCCTCAGCCATCTGCTCTGGTTGGACGAAAATACCCGCGTAGCCCTGATGCGTCCGCAGATGGTGGTGCGGGCCGCCATTGCCAACATGGAGCTGGAAATTCGCCAGAAGCGCCACCGCTACTGGACCCAACTGTGGGATCAAGCCTTTTCCGAAGGCAACACTGCCCTGGCCGCCCAGTACCAGGCCAGCATCCAGCAGGAATACCAAGCGATTCAGGCGCTGCAGCGGCAGGTGCAACTGAGCCTGGAAGACATGTCGGAAACCCCACTGGCCGAAGATCTATAGTCATTTCGATTCAAACTAGGTTGTGTTGATCTTTCATTTGAGCCAAAAGAGAGCACTGACGAGATAGAGAAAACTCAAGAAGTTCCTGGCCA
>NZ_JBSSAH010000022.1:0-47987 GCF_054058415.1 Thermostichus sp. MS-CIW-38
ATGTTAACTCTCTCTTCTGTCTGTAAAAAAGCCAATATCTTCTGCCATTTGTTTTCATCTAAAAAAACCAACTTCATCCTCTTTCCTCTATAAATTATTCTCTCTATCCTAACATAAGATCAACACGACCTAGCTCCCTCCTTCCCCCTGGACCCAACGCGGGAGCGCTACTCCATGTACCTAGCCAAGGTGCATCTATTACCCTGGCTCTATTGGAACCGCATGCTCAAGGGCAAAAAGTTTGAGGCAGACATCTTCAAGCCCATCAACAAGTTGGTGCATCGCTACTAAGGCTCTTGGATCCCTCGCCCCTGACCCCTCTCCTCTGGGAGAGGGGAGTTTTTTTAGAGGCAGGCTTTTAGCCTTTTCAGCATCGGCAGCGCCGTGCGCAGGCCGCCTGAGTATTCGCGGAACAGCCCACCGGCAGGTGATTTTTGGCCCTTCCAAGCCGGCTGTAAGCTCCCCAACCCCAGCCACTCACCCTTTTTCGCAAGCAGAACCAAGTCTGACTGCCTCTAGATTGTCCTGGGAATTACTGAGGAAGATCGCGGACAAAGCTACAAAATATTTCTTAGTATCAATGTTTTTTGAGATGTAAGGCTTTGCCGCATAACTTTCCCCTAGTCTCCGTAAAGACCGGATAGGCTAAGTGTGAAAGTCTCATCTAAGGATGTTATCATATGTCCGACGAAGAAGAGCTAGGGTATCTCATCAAGAGGCGAAATGAAATTAATGAAATTATAGAGCAGCAGAGAAATATCCAAGCCATTATTCAGGCTCCAAGGAATTGGCGAAAACGGGATATTTTGCGTCAAGCAAAAGAGTGGGGCTGGGAAATTGTTCAGCGACGTGCCAGACATAGCACGCAGGCTGTTCGGGGTGATTTAAGAATTCCTATTCCCGGACACGGCGGCGGAGATACTTTGAAAGTAGGATTAGCTCACAAAGTCTTATCCGAACTAGCAGAGCCTGTACTCAGAGAGCTGCAGCTTCAAGAGCAAGAGTACAGCGACCTACTTATTAGCTTTCCAGCGAATAGAGGTGTTAGCTTTAGGGTTGAGGCGGATTTACTAACTAAGCAGATTGAGTTTCTGGAAGAGCAGAACCAAAAACTTGAATTTAAAATAGTCGAGACTGAGGAAGCAGCTCTTAGTTTGCTCACCGAGAAAGAACTTGAGAATCAGCGGCTAGCCAACAGAATGAGAGAGCTTGTGGAAGAGCAGCTTCAAGCGCAAGAAGTTCTCGGTCATGCTATCGTAGCTCTGAAGCAGCTCAAGCATCTCTTCGACCAGCTTCAGAATGCGGTAAACCAAATTCCCATCCTATGGGTTAAGAGCTTATTGCAAAGTTACCTGAACAACATCAAGTCTGTTTTTGAAACCAACTTGCTCTCTGCCGGTTCTAGAAAGTTGCTTCAGGAGAAAGAACAGGAGTCTTATCAAGGGAAGTTGCCTCAGGAGAACAACCATGGGTCTCATCGAGAGTCTTGAAACGGCAATCGCGACCTCGCGGCGCAACTATGCTGAGCTTGTTAGCTTGACAGACCAACTCATCACCGAGCAACAGCAGCAAGGTCAACGAAATTGGCTGCGGCTGAATGCCAAGCCCTGGACCGTAGCGACTCTTAAAAAAACCTTTGCTTCCTTTGCAGCAGCTCGAGCTTACTTTGGCAAATGTTATGGCTTAAAGGCAAGAGGGTGGAAAACTTTAGCAGAGCAGGTCAATACCGTTGAGACGGCATTGATTCACTTGGGTCTAGCTATTCGCGAAAACCCACAAGAAAAGAGCATCTCCCCTTTCAAGAATTGATGGCTACCCATTTTAGTCATTTCAAGCCAGGTTTTTTAGAAACAGGCTTTTAGCTTTTTCAGCACCACTCGATCCAGCGTCAGCAGCGCCGAGCGCAAGCCACCCGAGTAGCCCCAAAAAAAGCCGACAGGCAGATGTCCTGGCGGTGCATCCAGGCTGGTTTTGAGCTCGCCGTACCCCAGCCAGCGACCTTGGATCCGCCAACCCACGGCTTCCCCCATACACTCTTCGCGGGGCAAGGCGGAGAAGGATCGCGATCTGCCTATTGAGGTTCCTCCGGGGTCGCATCCTTGCCACAGTTGCTTTTGAACGCTAAAGCCAAAGCGCCCATGGCTGGCCCGCACCCACAGTTGGTCAATCAGCCGCAGCATGGGGCAGGGGAAGGCCTGAACATCCTTGGGATCAAAAAAGCCCACTTGCGAGCGCCCAGCAAGCTTCAGCATCAGGGCTGTCGTCCAGCGATCCGCCTCCCCCCACTGCCCCGCTCGCAGCCGATCCCACAGACCTTGCAAGGCAGGGGCTGCTTCCCCCACCCACTCTGGCCAAGAGAGAGTTCCGGGCAGGGATCCCCCCTTCCCTCTCTCCTCTGGACAGACCTCAGGAAAAATCAGGGATCCGGATCCCTCTTCTCTTCCAGCTTTTTTGGCAGTGGCAGGGGTGGGAGGTGCCACCAGTTGCTCTAGCTCTTCCGCCGAGTGCCGGGACAGGAGCTGTTCCAGCTCGTCTTGGGGTTGTGGAGGCTGGGCCAAGATCTGCTCCAGCTCCCTCAGCTCTTGGGTGCGGATGGCTGGCTCAAAAGCAACCGGCTTCCTCCCTTGTTGAGAGGCTTCTGCCGGTAACAGTGCCAGCCACTCGGCCATGGTTTGCGGGCGCTCTTCTGGGTGGAGAGCCATCCCTTTGAGAATGGCAGCCTCCACAACCTCGGGAATGTTGGGGTTAAGGCTGCGAGGGGTATCCAACTGGCGGCCTGTGGCCCGCACTGGCGCACACATAGGCACCATCCCCGTCAGCGCCGTGTAGAGGGTTGCTGCCAAGGCGTAGACATCGGTGAAGGCGCCGCGGCGGCGCAAGCTGTCGTATTGCTCTAGAGGAGCATAGCCATCGGTGCCGTAGGAGGTGTGGCGTTGGATCAGACCTTGGGTGTAGCCGCGAGCTAGGCCAAAGTCGATCAACACCGCCTGCTGGGATCCCTCCCGCACCATGATGTTGGATGGCTTCACATCCCGATGCAGGATCCCCTGTTCGTGCAAGGCCATCAGGGCAGATCCCACCTCCCGCGTCAGGCGCAGGGCTTCCGGCAGGGGCAACGGCCCTTTTTGCCGCAGAAGCTGGTGCAGAGTCTGGCCGCGGATGTACTCCATCACAATACACCAGCGCTCCTGCTCCCAGATCACTTCTTCCACCTTCACCACATGGGGGTGGCGGCAGCGGGCCAGTTGCAGCGCCTCATTCATGAAGTTCTGCTGGAAGTGGGGATAGTCGGGATCCTCACGAAGGCTGTCGTTCAAAACTTTGATAACCACCTGGTCAGCACGAACGCTATCCCAGGCCCGGTAGGTGATGCCGAAACCCCCCTCCCCCAAAACGGCCTCGATGCGGTAGCGTCCCCCTTGCAATTGTTCACCAACTGCCCAAGCCATACCTGACCCCCGCCTCTAGGGCCATTGTGTCACGGGGATCAGTAAATTGACGGCACATAAAACTGCTTAGAAGTCTACGGGCAGCACTCCCGTCTTCACCTGGAAGGTGCGTGCCTGTCCATTTCGGATGACCCGCAGCGTCAGCGTATTGCCCACCCCGGCGGCTTCCACCAACTGCTGCACCTGCTCGGCATCGCGGATGGCCTGCCCATCGACCTCGATGATCACATCCCCTTCCTGCAAGCCGATTTGCTCAGCTGGGGATCCCGAAATCACCTGCCCGATCAAGACCCCTTCTTCCACTGTCAGCGTGGTGGGGCGAGCGGGGTCGCGGTTGAGGCGCGCCACAATGTCAGGGTTGAGGGTGATCATGCGAATGCCCAAGAAAGCGTGCTCTACCCGACCATTCCGGATCAATTGCTCGGCAATTTCCATGGCGCGGTTGATGGGGATGGAAAAGCCGACGCTCTGAGCTCGCTGGAAGATGGCCGTATTCACCCCAATCACACGCCCTTCCGCATCCAGCAACGGGCCGCCCGAGTTGCCGGGGTTAATGGCCGCATCCGTTTGCAGGAAAGTCACCCGCTTGTTGACAGCCCCAATTTGCCCGGAGGAGCGCCCAACAGCACTGATGATCCCGGCAGTCACGGTATTGTCTAGGCCTAGCGGGTTGCCAATGGCGATGGCCCAATCCCCCGGTCGCACCAAGTCAGAGTTACCCAGGGTAACCGTGGGCAGATTCTCCCCCTCAATTTTGATCACTGCGATATCGGTAACCGGATCTGAGCCCTTCACCTCTCCTTCAAAGGTGCGCCCATCCAGCAGGTGAACCCTGACCCGCTCGCTACCTTCCACCACATGGGCGTTGGTGAGGATCAGGCCACTGGCGTCGATGATAAAGCCCGATCCGGTGCCCTCCTGCTGAAACTCCTGCGGCAACTGCGGTATCTGATTTCCAAAGAAGCGGCGAAACAGGGGCTGGTTGAACAGTTCTGGGTTGACCCCCCTCGACACAGTGCGGGTGGCATCGATGCGCACCACCGCTGGGCCGACCTTTTGGGCGACTGCAGCAATAAAATTGGAAGGCCGGACAGCATCGGCGGGAGGAGCAGAATTCGCAGCCTCAGGGCGGGGCTCAGACCAGGGCAAAAGGGATTCCACTCCCTCACTGGCCCGTCGCGTCCAAGTGACCAGGGGAGTTTGCTGTAACCACTCCTGCCCCGCTCGAGACGATAGCCAGACCCCACCTGCGACGCCTCCACCAAACAGAGCCATCGCCAAAAGTGTATGCCGTAGAATCCGCGCCATGCTCCCTCCCAAAGCTAAGCCGTATCGCCAAGACTCAAAAGGCGTGAACCCGCTCCCCCGACTTACGCCATCAAGACCCAGTTCACTCCTGGTCTATTCTATCTATTCCTACTCTTTACTTTTGGATGTTCGGGGTATGTGTGCTTACCCTAGCAAATCTTGCGGACAGAGGCAGTGCTCGAAACGCCCAAAATGATCGGGGATCCGAGTATGCTCCATTCCTCCGAGCCGCAAGGGTGGGATCTGTGGCAGCGCCACCGCGCCTGGATGCAGTTGGCCTTGCGAGAAGCTGAGCAAGCGGGAGAAGCCGGAGAGGTTCCGGTGGCCGCTCTGGTGGTCGGGCCAGGGGAAGAGCTGTTGGCCCTGAGCAGCAACCGGCGGGAACGGGATCGGGATCCCACGGCCCATGCGGAGATTCTGGCCCTACGGCAGGCAGGGCAACGGCTGGGAGATTGGCAACTGCGGGGCTGTCGGCTGTACGTCACGCTTGAGCCTTGCCCCATGTGTGCCGGGGCCATCAGCCAATCGCGGCTGGCCCAGGTAATCTACGGCGCCGATGATCCCAAGGCCGGGGCTTTGCGCAGTGTACTCAATTTGCCAGCTTCTGCCGCCAGCTTCCATTGCCCGGAGATCATCGGCGGAGTTTGCGAGGTCGAGTGTCGACGCCTATTGCAGCAGTGGTTTTGCCGCCGCCGCGGGATCCCCTCTGAGCCGGCTGAATCCTGACCGAGAGACTGGGGGCGGAAAATTCTGGGTTGAAGTCGTGCATCTGCAGGATGTTTTTGATACTGTCATAACGGGTTCGGCTGGCCCTTGCCCGGGATCCCGCACCAGCCTCAAAAAAGGCTTTCCGAGTGCGGGATCTCTTGAGCCCAACGGTGGCCGCTTGGGTTGTTGAGGGTGCGTCGGCCCTATGCCTGGATTCTCAAAACCCGACTTGTCTGGGATCCCTCGCTGGCTATGCCCAGCGGCGGGTAGTCTTTCACAGAGGATTGGTGTGTGACTATTGCCCTCTCCTTTTCTCCTCTCCCATCAGCTTGGCTTAGGAGTATTGCCCTTCTGGTTTGGGCTTGGCTGTGCTTGACCTTTCCGGTGCAAGCACGGGTGCTGCTGCGGGTGGCTGTTGCCGTCAACAAGTCTCAGGTCACGATCGGCAGCTCTACTGGAGCCCGCCTGTTGAATGCCCAGGGACAACCCCTGGCAGAGGTTCAGGCCATGCAACCGCTGCAGGCCAGCCGTTCGGGTTCAGCAGTCAGTTTGGCTGGCCAACAGGGAGAACGTCTTTACCTGCAGCCCACTGTCCCCGATGGGTTGGTGTTTATTGACCAGAATTGGTACCGCGGCTGGGTGGAGCTGATCCCTGGCGAGCGCGGGGTGATTGCCATCAACCAAGTTGGCTTGGAAGACTACGTTTCCAGCGTGGTGGGCAGCGAGATGGGACACCGTTTTCCCATGGAGGCTCTCAAAGCCCAAGCCGTGGCCTCCCGCACCTATGCCCTCTACCACCGCAGTCGCCGTTCCCAGCAGCCTTTTGACTTAGGAAACGGGATTGATTGGCAGGTTTACAAGGGAGTGGCTGCCGAATCCAGCCGTACCCAAGCGGCTGCCCGTGAGACCGCCGGGCAGGTTCTCATCCACCAGGGGCAGTTGATCAATGCGGTTTTCCACTCCTCTGCGGGGGGACATACGGATGATGCAGGCAATGTCTGGTTAGAGTCGCGGCCCTACTTACAGGGGGTGCCGGATTTCGATCAGCACTCACCGGTGTTTAGCTGGACGGCCACCGTTCCTGCCCAACAGATTCAGCAATTGGCTGCCGGGATCGGTGCCATTCGTTCTGTGGAGGTACTGCGCAGCTCCCCGTGGGGACGGGCAATCACGGTGCGCTTGACGGGATCCCAAGGGATCAAAGATCTCAATGCCGGCGATTTTCGTCGGGCTCTTGGGTTGCGCAGCACAAAGATTGCCATTAGCCCGCGCGGGGAGGCCACCACTACGGCCAGCCTGGCTCCTGTGGCAGGGACATTCCCGGCTTTCTTTGAGATTCAGGGGCGCGGCTACGGGCACGGGGTGGGCATGAGCCAGTGGGGAGCTGCCGCCCTGGCCAGCCAAAACTACTCTTACCAACAGATCCTCAGCCACTACTACCGCAACACCAGTCTGGCAGTGGTGGAAGGACGTTAAGGCTCAACTTCAAGGAGAAGCCAACAAAATAATCGATTGGTAGCAAAAGTAGCTGCAGTTTTTAAGAGCTTATGAGAAGCAGCATTTTAATTGAACCGGAGGGGTTCCCCAAGGGTTCGTTGGGGTTCTGTAGATTTTGTTAACTTTGAGTTAACTCTAATGTTGCACCATCTCTTACGATAGACGGGCAGCTTCTAGACGGGCAGCTTCTGCCGGAATCGAAAGCTGGCCTGCCTGCGACCCCTGTTTTTGAAGGCTCCGCGCTGCTGTGGCAAGATCGGGAGAAGCCCTGGAAAATTTGGGTTACGTCCCCTGAAGATTTTGTAGAGATCTTGAATTCCCCCCTCAGAATCCTCAGGATCGGCTCAATAATAATTGAGATACGTTTACCAGCATCGACCTCTACCTCTTCTTTTTCGAGCCCATAACTTTAACCCCAGGTATCTGTCCTATGTCCATTGCCACCTTAGCTCCTGCTTTTCCCGAACGTTGTCCGGTGCTGCCGGAAGCGCTCACGCCCCTGTGCGAGATCGCCCGCAACTATTGGTGGACCTGGAACCCCGATCACCTCACCATTTTCCGGGAAATGGATCCCGCCCTGTGGGAAAAAACCTCCCACAACCCGGTGCGCATGCTGGAGGAGGTTTCCTACTTGCGGTTGGCAGCCTTGGCCACCGATGTGAACTACCTCAACACGTTGAACCGGATGGTGCAGTCCTATCGGCAGTACATGACGGCTGAGGATACCTGGGCCAAGCGCACCATGAAAACCTACGACTGGCAGCGTCCTATTGCCTATTTCTGTGCCGAATACGGCTTGCACGAGTCTTTGCCCACCTACTCTGGCGGGCTGGGTATGTTGGCCGCCGATCACCTCAAGTCGGCTTCAGATTTGGGGGTGCCCCTGGTGGCCATCGGGTTGCTCTACCGTCAGGGCTACTTCCAACAGCGCCTGGACAACAATGGCTGGCAGGGGGAGCTTTACGAAGACTCTGAGTTTGAGTCTCTGCCGTTGACTCTGGTGCGCCAGCCGGATGGCAGCCCTCTGTTGGTGGAAGTGGCGATGCGGCAGCGGTTGGTGAAGGCGCGGGCCTGGCGGGCGGACGTGGGCCGGGTACCTCTTTTTCTGCTGGACACCGACCTGCCGGAGAACGACCCCATCGACCGCTGGATTACCGCCCACCTCTACGGGGGCAGCACCGATACCCGCATCGCCCAAGAGTGCATTCTAGGCATCGGTGGGGTGCGTCTGCTGCGCCAGTTGGGTTTGGATCCCATGGTCTATCACATGAATGAAGGGCACGCTGCTTTCCTAACGCTGGAGTTGCTGCGGGAGGAGGTGGCGCGGGGCACCCCCTTCGAGACGGCGGAGGCCAAGGTGCGGGAAAAATGTGTGTTTACCACCCATACACCGGTGCCGGCTGGCCACGATGCCTTTAGCCCCAATGAGATGGATGCGTTCTTTGCCTCCTTCTGGCCTCAACTGGGCCTGACGCGGGAACAATTTTTGGCCTTGGGAGCTCGGCGCACCGGGGATCCCTGGGAGCGCTTTAACATGACGGTGCTGGCTTTGCGGTACGCGCGGGCGGCCAATGGCGTAAGCAAGCTCCACGGACGGGTTTCTCGCGAAATGTGGCGTGTGCTCTACCCCGAGCGATCGGTGGATGAGGTGCCCATCAGCTCCATTACCAATGGGGTTCACGCCCGTACCTGGGTTTCCCCTCTTTTTTGGAACCTCTACGACCAGTACTTGGGCCCCGATTGGCCGGAGCGGGTGTCAGACCCGGAACTGTGGGCCAAGGTGGAAGAGATCCCAGATGAAGAACTGTGGCGGCGCAAAGAGGCTCTGCGGGAGCGGCTGGTGTCTTTTACCCGTCACCGGGTGTTGCGGGCCCGGCGCAATCGCGGCGAAAGCAATGAGCGCATCCAAGCGGTCAACCAGTTGCTGGATCCCAAGGTCTTGACGATTGGGTTTGCCCGCCGCTTCAGCACCTACAAGCGAGGAGATTTGATCCTGCGAAATCTGGAGCGAATTACCCGCATCTTCACCAACAAAGAGTACCCTGTGCAGATTATCTTCGCCGGCAAGGCCCATCCCCGGGATGAAGGGGGCAAGCGCCTGATCCAGCGGGTGGTGGAATGGTCCAACCGGCCTGAGGTGGCCAACCGAGTCGCCTTCATCGAAAATTACGATGCCTATGTCGCTCGCAATTTGGTGCAGGGGGTCGATGTGTGGCTGAACAACCCGCGACGCCCTCTGGAGGCCTCCGGCACCTCAGGACAAAAGGTGGGCTTCAGCGGGGGATTGAATTTGTCGGTGCTGGATGGCTGGTGGCCGGAGGGTTACAACGGTCGCAATGGCTGGGCTATTGGCCAAGAAATCGAAGGTCTGGATCCCGCTGCCCAAGACGACTTGGACGCCAACTCCCTCTACGACTTGTTGGAGTATGAGGTGATCCCCATGTTCTACGACCGGGACGAGAAAGGGATCCCGCGCCGCTGGATTGCCCGCATGAAGGAGGCGATCCGCACGCTCAACCCCGTTTTCAACACCGACCGCATGGTAGCGGAGTACGTGCTGAAAATCTACGAGCCTCAGCCCCTGGAAGCAGAGGCGAGCCGGACTTTGTTGGGTTCGGCTGTTGCCGGCTAGGGTGGACTCCCCCTCTCCCAGCGCAAATCATACAAAACATTGGGATCCCTCTCTCCTCAAGAGGAAAAGCAGGGATCCCGGGTTTGCGCTTGGGGAAAAGAGACTAGGCGCTGGCGTTGACGGCCATAGGCAGAGTCAGCGGCTCTGGCTCCTCTTCGGGGGGCAGCATCACCACCTCAGAGTTGTCGATGATGGCCTGCAGCTCTTCCCCATCGATGGTTTCGGCCTCCACCAAACGACGGGCGATCCGATCCAAGAGGGCACGGTTTTCCCGAATCAAGTAGGTGGCCCGTTGGTAGGCCTCGTTCACCAGCCGCCGCACCTCTTCGTCAATGAGGGCCGCTGTTTCCTCCGAGAAATCCCGTTCTGCGGCGATTTCCCGGCCCAGGAAAATGTTGGTGTACTGGCGACCTAGGGCTACATTTCCCAGGCGATCGCTCATACCGAAGCGGGTCACCATGTTGCGGGCGATGCGGGCCACCTGTTGCAGGTCGCTGGCTGCCCCCGTGGTGATCTCCGACTCTCCGTAGACCACTTCTTCGGCCACACGCCCACCCAAGGCAACGGTCATCATGTTCTTCAGATGGGCACGGGTGGTTAGTCCCATGTCGTCATCGCTGGGCATGAACCAGGTGAGGCCACCTGCTTGTCCCCGGGGGATGATCGTCACTTTTTGGATGGGATCGTAGTTGGGCAAGAGGGATCCCACCAGGGCATGGCCCGCCTCATGGTAGGCCACCAACTCCTTGCGCCGTTCGCTCATCAGCCGATCCTTCTTCTCTGGGCCGGCCAACACCCGATCCACCGCGTCGTTGATCTCGTCCATGGAGATCTCGGTGAGGTTGCGGCGGGCTGCCAGAATGGCTGCTTCGTTCAGGAGGTTGGCCAAGTCGGCGCCGGTAAACCCAGGAGTACGGCGGGCCAACTTCTCCAAATCCACATCCGCAGACAGGGTTTTGCCGCGGGCATGCACCTTGAGGATTTCTAGCCGGCCCTGAAAATCGGGGCGATCCACCGTAACTTGGCGATCGAACCGGCCAGGCCGTAGCAGCGCCGCATCCAGCACATCCGGTCGGTTGGTGGCCGCAATGACGATGATGCCGGAGTTGCCCTCAAAACCGTCCATCTCGGTGAGCAACTGGTTCAGGGTCTGCTCCCGTTCGTCGTTGCCACCTCCCAAGCCAGCTCCCCGCTGGCGACCGACTGCATCAATTTCATCGATGAAGACGATGCAGGGAGCATTTTGCTTGGCCTGCTCGAACAGATCCCGCACGCGAGAAGCGCCGACCCCGACAAACATCTCCACAAACTCAGAGCCAGAGATGGAGAAAAAGGGCACACCTGCTTCTCCGGCTACGGCGCGGGCCAACAGGGTCTTACCGGTGCCGGGCGGGCCCACCAGCAGCACCCCGCGGGGAATCTTGGCTCCCAAAGCGGTGAAGCGCTCTGAATTTTTCAGGAAATCCACCACCTCTGCCAGCTCCAGCTTGGCCTGATCGATGCCGGCCACATCGTTGAAGGTAATCTGGGTTTTCGGCTCCATCTGCACCCGTGCCCTGGATTTGCCGAAGTTGAGAGCTTGGCTGCCTGGGCCATTTTGAGCCCGCCGCAGCAGGAAAAAGAGCCCCAGCAAGAGCAAAACCGGCAGGAAGAAGGTGCTGAGAATGCGCCCAAGTAGCCCCTCCTCTTGGACAGGACGCACGGCCAGCTCCACCCCGTTGGCAACCAGGGTGTTCTCAAACTCGGGGGTAAGGGGGGGCAGATTCACCTGCACTTGGGTGGCGCGGTTGTTGATTTCTGCCTCGGCAATGGCAACTTGGCGACCATCCGGGGCCGTCTCCACCAAAACTTTGCTGACCTCGCCCCGTTCGACGCGGCTGATTAGGTCGGAGTAGCTGATCTCCAAACGCTCAGCCGGGCGGGTACCCAAGAAGGTGGTGGCTAAAGAGATCAAGACGATGGCCAGTAGCGCATATAACCCCGCGCTTCTCCATTTCTTGTTTTTACCTTTCTGACTCACGGAAGTGTTTCCTCCCAAAGGGTGTTTTTGAATCGAACTCGCAGATGGCGACTTGTGGGTAACAATCTGGGGTCGAGTGGGTTCTTGCAGCAACAGACTGTTAATTAATATTAACCTGACTGAGAGGGTTGCCGGGGATCCCTGCAATTCCCCTCTTCTGGCCGGGAGTTTGGGGATAGGATTGAGAGACCAAGGCTGGACCGTCAGTCAGAACAGGTGGTGTTTTTTCCATTCTCATTCCAGCTTGCCCAGGGATCCCTATGCTGACTCAACTGCGCGAACTGAGCATCGCTGCCGACGGACGGTATCTCAGGGATGAGGAGCTGCAGTTCATGGAGACCTACCTAGCCTCCTTTGACCTTCGCCTGAGCGCCTATCGCAAGATCCAGGCGGCGGAAGCCCAGATCATCCGGGATGTGGAGATGAAAATGCGCGCGCTGGATCCCTACTTGCTCATGCGAGGGGTGGAAGACTTTAGCAACAAGTGGAAAGCTGACACCGTTCGGGTTCTGCGCCTTTCGGCTTTGGCCATGCTCCTGGACGATGAGCAACGCTACAAAGATCGATTTCTCTACTGGTTCCAGACCTTAATGCGGGCCTTCCGCACCCAACGCAGTTGCGAGGCCACCTATCGCTTCCTACAAGAAGTGATAGCCAATTACCTCACCCCCGAAGAAACCAAGTTGATCAGGCCAATTCTGGAAACCAACCGCACGCTGTTGGGCCTTAACTAGGCCGCCGTCCCGGCGGGCTCTTCAGAGTTGGCCGGCTCAACCACCTCCAGCTCATCAGCTTGGAGATGCGCACGGAACTTGTTGTCAAACTGCACCTGAAAGGGAAAGTTGGCGCTGATCGGGCGGCCATTCCAATCCCGAAGCACGGCCTTCAGCTCCCCTTCCATGCCTTTGAGGTCAAAAGGTTGATTGCGATGTTCCGGGTGGTGATAGACAATCACGCTGGTACGCACCCGCACCCGATCTCCAACTTTCATGTCTTGCCCTCCTAACAAGGCGGCCCACCACAGGAACCCACTGGAAACACTCTAGCTCAATCTCTAAGCAAACCTTCGAGATGTGGAGAAGTATGTGGAAAGTAAACTACCCGACCCTGACTGCTTCGCAGTACGGGGCGGGCTTTCGGTAGCCCTGCAGTTGGCAAGCCAACCACGAACCTCTAGGCTGGTTTACAGCAGCCCCCAAAAGCGCAATCACATTCGCACCATTCAAATCCGCATCCCCTTCCCATCCACAGTGCCCACACTTAAACTTCTTTCCACTGCGATAGGATTGCGCAGGGTCGGGATGAATGTGCAAACACCGGTGGCAGGTCTGCGACGTGTAGGCAGGCGGAACAAGAATCAGAGCAACCCCCGCACGCAGAGCCTTGTATTCCAGAAATTGACGGAGTTGATAAAACGCCCAACTGTTGGCCCTGCGCCGTTCGGCTTTGCTGCGTGGCTGTTGATTGACCCTTTCCCGGATCCCTGTCAAGTCTTCCAGAGCAATAGCGCTGTTTGTCGCCTTTGCCCTAGAGACAATAGCTTTGGAGATGCGATGATTGACCCACGCCTGAAAGCGTCTTTCCTTGCCAGACAGCCGTTGCAACAGTTGACGGCATCTGCGCCGCGAACTGCGGGTGCCCTTACTGGCTTTACGTTGGAGTACCGCCCTCAGCTTGGAGTAGTGGTCGCGGACTCGATTCAACTGCTGTCCATTCCAATTGTCCCCCTCTGACGTATGGGCGATATCCGTCCTGCCCAAGTCCACCCCGATCACCTTGTCGGTATCTTGTTGCTTGGGCGGGTTTTTCTCTACGCAAATCTGGATGTAGTAGGAGCCGTCCTTCCGCTGGACTAGGGTGGCCGATTTGGGGTTGGAACCAGCCAGCATCCCACGCTGGTAGTTGCCAATGGCTAGTTCAAAGCGCTCTCGCCCTTCCACCGTGGTCAGCGACACCGTCCAGTCTTTTTGACGGAACGAAAAGATACGGGCGTCGTAGGTAACAAAGCCGCTCTTAAACTCCTTGACGGGACGCTTTTTCTGCTTAGCCACTTTGCGGGAACCCGCTACCCGTCTGCACACCTGTTGAGCCAAGTTACTGGACAAGCCAAACCGGGCTCGAATCTCGTAGTAGCAAAGGGATTGGAGTTTGACTGCGTTGACTACTTTTTCTGGTGTGTTTTGGTTGACCCAGTTCAATGCCTGTACAAAGGCATCCATCGTCGCGTCCAATTTGGCGGCTTGCGACGGGGACACCTTGAGCTTACAGGATATGGTCAGGACTTGGGTCATGGTTCTATCATAACTTCCGCATTCCTCCCGACACTGACCCTACGGGTACAGTGCGGGGCTCCTGCGATTTCTAGCTGAAACAGTAGTTTGTATTTTCCTCAGGGTCATCTTCATGTTGGGAAGCCCCAGAACATCCCCTCAAAGTCAACCCAGAGAAAGCCCGTCTCAACCAATGGGATCCCTCTGGAGCCAACAGCGCCGCTCACTGGATCCCTGGGTTGTATAGATGGGATCCCTATTGGGCAGGAGGCTGGTTTCGCCGGAAAAAGCTGCGTCTAGCCAATCTCAGCTTCCACCGGGATCTGGGAAAGAGAGAAGGCGACCTTTTGTTGCTGATACATTTACGCTGAACACTGCTGAACATCACTGTTCAACTATGCAGCGATAGCATTCTGTTTGTTTCCAAACAGAATGGCGGTATCCCGCAAAGCTTTGAGTAGAATACCCAAAGCGCAGTTTCCGTGTCGTCTTACTACCAATTTTCTGCTTTGCTTTGGCTACCATGTTGGCAGACTCGAAAGTAAACAGAAAGATCAACTGGTAGTAATCCGTACTGAACATATTATACATTATTATTATTTTCAGTATAGTTGAGCTTATTATTGACTAGAGTCATGCTCCACCAAGCGGTCGAATTCTCGCTCGAAGGTGACCAAGGCCCGGTTGGTTTTGCCCCCCAAGTAGAGCCCCGTCTCCGTTTGCAAAGCCCAGATTTGGCTGTAGCTGAAGTAGCTCATCACCACCCCCACCATCAACAGGCCAAATCCGAGATACACCGCAGGGATCCCTGGATCGGATTTAATTTGCAGTCCGGTAGCGCCGATCACCTCATCCAGATACAGAGTGAGGGGGTTGGGGAAGCGTTGGGGAGCGACCTCGTCGAGGGCCAAGCTCATGCCTTGGCGCAGGGATCCCATCCATTGCCCTTCAGTGTCGTAGAGCAGGGCTGTCCCCTGCAAATCCGGCAGCAGCAGCGTGAGGCCCTGGCTCATGTCCGGCTGGGTGGGCACAAAAGCGCCCCAGAGTTTGTTGCCTGCCTCGGTGCGCACCGGCACCACCGGGATTTGAAAAGAGGGGCTATTGTTGATGCGGATGCGGATGCTGTCGATGCTCCAATCGGCTTGGTAAAGGGTCACACCCCGGTAGGAGAGAGGATGGTTGACGGAAATGGTCTGACGTTTAACCTCCTGACCCTGATCCAAGATCGAGAGGTCGGAATAAAACTGCTTGACACGGCCATCGGCAGCGTAGTCAATCCAGAAGCGATTGGCCCGAATTTGCCAGGTGGGCAAGTGAGCGCGAGCCAGATCCCCTGCTCCGGTCAAGTGTTGAATAGAAGCCACGCCGCCGCTGGGAATGAGTTCTTGGGCCTTGAAGCCGCTAATGCTGCCCCAAATCGCCCCCAGCAAGATCAGCAGCATGCTGACATGCACCAAGATGGGGCCGATCCTGCCGATTAACCCCTTGCGGGCGTAGAGGTAATGGCCCTCCTGAAACACCAGATAGCCCTGTCGACGCAACTGCTGCGGCAGCCCTTGTAAGGATTGTTGGGGCAGATACGTCCAAAAGGGCAGGCGCTGAAAAGACTGCGGACGGGTGAGATAGCTCCAACGGCGAGCCACCTTGAGCATTGGCCACTGGCGCGTAAAGGAACAGGCGATAAGGCTGCTGCCGAACAGGATCAAAATGGCCAGAAACCAAGGGGTGCGGTAGACGTGATCCAATCCCAAGTTCAGGATCACCCGCCACGTGAGAAAGCCAAACAGGGCCGGATGCTCCGGATAGTGGGCTTGATAAAAAGCCGCTGTTTCCTCTTGCTCAATTACCGTGCCGGTGGCGCTCAAAACCGCAATCGCCAACAAAAGGCCAATGGCCAGGCGCAGATCCGCCAGCAGCGGCAGCAGCTCATGACGAAAGTACCGCCGCAGCGAGGAAACCCAGCGGGCAAGCGGGAGAGAGTATATGACCATGAGAAGTTTGTCGGCTCAAGATTCAGACCGCTGCTCTTGCCAGGCAAGGTGCAGTCCCCAACAGGGTGCTGTAGGTGTAGCCCCATCTTAGCCTGCAGAAGCAGGGATCCCTTAGGCCCAAGCCGACAAGATTGTTACGCTGCCGAACCCCACCAACATCACCCCACTGGCGTAGGTGAGCCAGCCCGACCAGCGCCGCAAGGCCAACAGTTGCTTCACCGCTCCGGTAAACACCCCCGCCAGGAGCAGGGGAAAGGCCAACCCCAGCCCGTAAGCCAGCAACAGCCCACCCCCTACCCATGGCTGCCCTGTGGTGGAAACCCAAGCCAGCAAAGCCACCAAAACCGGCGTACTGCAGGGAGAGGCCACCAGGCCAAAGGTTAACCCCAGCAACACTGCCCGGCCTAACCTGGGCCATTTCCCGGGGATCTCGAGGCGGTTAAACCCATCGGGAAAACGCAGGGGGAGCACCTCCAACAAGTTCAGCCCCATCAAGATGGCAATTCCCCCCGCCACAGTGGGCCCAAAGGATCCCGTTTGTCCGTAAACGCGACCCAGCAAAGCTGCCGACAAACCCAGCAGGGTCAGGGTAAAAGCCATGCCAGCCGCAAAACCCAGGGATTGAGCCCAGACCTGCAGCCGCCCTTCCCCAGCCGTTTCCTCAGAAGCGGGGGTGTAGCCGCCGATGTAGGCGATGGTCACCGGCAGCATAGACAGCGTGCAGGGGGAAAGACTGGTGAGCAAGCCCGCCAGACCCACCACCAACAGACTAACGGGAGAAAGGTGCTGCAGTTGAAACTGAACCAGCTCAGTTGCCCATTGTTCCAGTTGGTAAAGCCAAAGCTGAGCCGTGCTCAACATAAGCTCGATCTGTCCACATAAGCTCAAGGTAGCATGAACTCCCCCGCCCCCCTGGGATCCCCAGTCTTGGGGGAGTACGTCTACTGTCCATTCCCACCGCGCAGGTTGTGAGGAATTCCGCGAGGATGGTTGACGGGGAACTGCTGCCATTCCTGTTGAGCTCGTTGCAGCACCAGGAGCAATTCGTCCCACCTTTCGCCATCGATCAACTGCTCTATCTGTCGCAGCTGAGCTTGGTAGCTGCTCAGGGCAGTCAGCAGCGCCTGCCGGTTGTGGCGGGCCATCTCCAAACCCAATTGCGGGATCCCTCCGCCAACACGGCTGGTATCGCGGAATCCGCTGCTGGCCAAAGTGCGGGCCAATTCCAGAATCGCGGGATCCCCTTCTTGGCTAACCGCTGCGATCAAACTGGCGCTGACCATAACTGGCAAATGGCTGATCCAGGCCACCGCTCGGTCATGGCGGGCGGGATCCGTGAGGACAGCTTCTGCGCCAATGGCAACAACCAGCTCTTTCATTGCATCGAGAGCCTGAGGTTGGGTCTCGGCGATGGGAGTGAGCACGTAGGGCCGCCCCCGAAACAAGTCAGCTTCTGCCGCTTGGATCCCTTGCAGGCTTTTGCCGGCCATGGGGTGCCCCCCCACAAACCAGGGCCACAATTCGGTTGCCGGAGCAACGATGGGCTGCTTAACCGAGCCGACATCGCTCACCACGGTTTCTGCCGACAAATAAGGCAACAGGGCGGCTAGCGTGGCCAACACCTGCTCCAGAGGGGTACAGATCAGCACCATTTGCGGATCAAAGCGAGCCAACTGGGCCAACTCGGTTCCACAGCCTTGGACAGCACCCCGTTCCAGAGCCTGTTTGCAGGTGGCCGGGTTGCGGCTTATCCCCCAGACGGGATATCCCTTTTCGGTCAGTTTGAGGGCCAGGGATCCGCCGATCAACCCCAACCCGACAATGGCAATGCGCATAGTATCTCAGTAAGCCAGTGAAACTCCTTTTTGGACACCACCAACAACCGCTTCCAGGTGTAGTAGGAGGCCGCTCCCGTAGCTCAGCGATACTCGCCACCGGCGGGCAAGCCTAGTTCCTTCCGAAGCTCCCGCCGCAGCAGCTAAATTCTCGGCCAGGGACTGTCCACTTGTCCATTTTTAAGTCAATATAGGGGTAACATCCGGGCTTGCTTGCCCTGCGGATTCGTGGTAGCCAAACTGGCCTCCGACAGGAAAAACAAGGGCAGGCCTTGGATGTATTGGCAGGAGCTCGGCCCGCTGTGGACTGCTGTTGCGCCGAAGGGATCCCAGCCTTTCGTGCCGGCTCAGCGCAGTTCTTCTTCGCTTACTCAAGAGCAGGTGTCCCTCTTCTCAGCGATTCTCCAGAACTGTACCCATCGAGCCACTTTCACAGCGGGCTCGGCTTTTGGCCTGCGAGTTCCCGCTTTAACCCCCGTTGGGGAGCACTCTGTCGTTTAGGAGATTCTATGCCTAGTGAACCCAAAACCCGCAAGAGCCGTGAAAGCACTAACCCGCGCCCGCGCGACCGTCGTCGTGAATCGGCCAAAGGGAGCAAAGGGGCAGTTTCAGCCACCCATCTCTCCTTGCCGAAGTTAATTCAAGAGAATGCGGTGCTCCAATCTCGCAGCCAGTTGTTATTGATGTACAGTGACTTCCAAACCGAAATGCCCAACGATGGCAAAACCGGTGTGGGCACCTGGCTACAGTCTCGACTCAAGGAGCACGGCATGCCCAGCCTGCTGCGTTTTGGCCCCCGCTCCCGCCCCCAGGTTTTCCGCCGCGATGAATTTTCCGAGTGGATTACGCTGGCTCTGGCCTCTGTTAACCCCAACAGCGATACTGCCCCCCAAGAGCACCTGAGCTAGGCCGGAAGGGGAAGTTGAGCGGTAGAAGCAGAGGTTGCTGGCCCAGGGATCCCGCCACGCCCGTTGAGGGAAGAGGGTGAACTGGGCTTTTCTGTATCCGGCAACAGCAGGTCGCGGATGAGGCGGGCTGCCGAGCGTTGCAACCAGCGGGAGGCCAATTGACGGCCCAGTTGTTGAGCTTCCGGTTTGGCAGCCACCTTGGCAACAATCGGCAGAAGCTGCAGCGGCTGAAAGCTCGGGTTGCTGCTGAGGAGTTCCCACAGACGCTGCAAATGAGCCAAGCCATCTGAGCCACCCTGGGATCCCGAGCTGGAAAAGAGCACATCCACTAGGCGCTCCCGCAGGAAAGCGCCCCGCTCAGAAAAGATAAAATCAACGGCCTTTTCCAGGGATCCCTGTAGATCAAAATCCTCGCTGTTGACGGCGTTGCGCAGCAGGTTCTCCAGGCGGTTCCAGCGAAATTGCCCCTGGTTAAACAGCAGCTCCCGCAGGGATACGCGCAGCTCCGGGGCCGGGTCGGTGAGCAGGCGCTGAGCCACGTAGGGATAGGCCACGCTCAACACCTTAAAGTTGGGATCCAGGCCGATGGCGATCCCTTCCAGGGTGAGCAAAGAGCGGATGATCAAGGCGTAGTAGGCGGGAACTCGAAAGGGAAAGTCGTACATCACCCCCGAGAGCCGATCGGTGATGCTCTTGAAATTCAGTTCGGAGACCGATTTGCCCATCGCTTCGGCGAAGACAGCTTCCAGAGCAGGGATGATGGGAGTCAGGTCGGTATCTGGATCCAGGAACTCCAAGTCCACGTAGTCTTGGGCCAGCCCGGCAAAGTCTCGGTTTACCAAATGCACAATCGCCTTGATCAGGCCGTAGCGCTGATGGGGCGCGATGGTGCTCATCATGCCGAAATCGATATAGGCCAGCCGCCCGTCGTACATGGCCAAGAGGTTGCCCGGGTGGGGATCGGCGTGGAAAAAGCCATTTTCCAAAAGCTGCTTGAGGGAGCAATTGACACCGATCTCGATCAGGTGTCGCCCATCCAGCCCCGCAGCAGCGATTTTGTCAACCTGAGTCAGCTTGATGCCATCAATCCACTCCATCGTCAGCACCTTGGTGCGGGTGTACTCCCAGTAAATTTTGGGAGCGTAGATGGAGGGGTGACGGTACAGCGCCAGGAACCGCTCGGCATTGCGGCCCTCCTGCGTGTAGTCCATCTCTTCGTAAAGGCGCCCGGCAAACTCATCGACGATGCCCACCAGGTCGCTGCGGATGCGGCGGAAAGTGCGTTTGGCCCAGGCGGCCAGGCTGCGGACAATATACATGTCGAGAGAGATGCGCCCAATCAAGTCGGGCCGCTGCACCTTGACGGCGACTTTCTCCCCGCTGTGCAAGTAGGCCTGGTACACTTGCCCCAAGCTGGCGGCGGCAATCGGTTCAGGGCTGATCTCTCGAAAGATTTTGTCTATGGGTTTGCCGATCTCCGACTCGATGAGGGCAAAAGCAATGGCATTCTCGAAGGGGGGCAGCTCATCCTGCAGTTTGGCCAGCTCCTCCAGAAACAGGGGCGAAACCAGATCGGGACGGGTGGAGAGGGCTTGGCCGATTTTGATGGCTGTCGGCCCCAATTCCGTGAGGATCTCCCGTAGCCGGGCCGCATGTTTCGGGCGATTCTTCAGTTCTACTCCCCGCCAGCGATCCCAAAACACCCAGGCCAACAAGCCCAAAAAGGGGGTGATCAACTGAAACAGGCGCCGCACCACCAGATCCCAGCGCCCTCGATATTGCTTGGCCAACTGCTCTGGGTCGTAACGCAAGCTTGGCTCAGGAACCACCCCCAGATCTGCCGGAGGGATGGAGACAGCCCCAGAACCCAAGCCATCCTGCCTCGCTGCTATTGTCACTACCGGTGTTGCGCCCATAGATGCCCCAACGGATTCCGTAACACATCTTAACTTGCTGGCTCAGCCTGGCGACCCTCGGAGACAGCCACCAGCCTGCGCGATTGGGTTTGAAAAGGCGGGACGAACCTTCGGAATAAGGATCTTCAGTCTTCTCCCCGAGGAGTTGACAGCAGCCCACCTCTGGGGATCCCCGCCAAACCTAAAATGGGAAAACTGCGCTCTCTGCCTCTGTGTCTGGATCTCCCCCTCTACGGCCTGCCGAGCCGAGTGTGACCGGATTTGCAGCCCTTAAGGCGCGCCACGTGCTGTTGGCCTTCTTGGTGATCAACCTGGGGGTAGGCTTGGGAGCCATCGCCTTGGCCCAGCTGTTTCATCTCCCATCTGACGATCCTCTGCTGGCCGACTTTGTCTATTGCGCTACATTTGTCCTCACCTGTATCTGGAGCTGGCGACGGGGGCAGCAAGCCCATCTGCAGATGAGACGGCTGTGGGGCAACTGGCGGGCTGCTATTCCTTGGGGATCCCTGCTGCGGGTGGTGCCGGCTTTGCTGGTGCTCTCCCTGGGCACAACTTTGTTGATGCTCTACCTGGTATCCCTGCCTGCGCCGGAGCTGGCGGAGTCGATGCTGCACTCACTGGGGGAAGAGGATGGAGAAATGGCCTGGCCGCAGGTGTATCAGGGGTTGCGCTGGCTCTCGATTGGGGTGGTGGCCCCCATAACGGAGGAGTGGCTGTTTCGCGGCATCTTGCTACACCGCTGGGGCCTCAAGTGGGGCCTCTCCAGAGGTCTGCTGGCTTCTTCTGGGGTATTTGGCCTGCTGCACCCCAACCCCGTCGGGTTGACGGTGTTCGGCCTGGTGATGGGCCTGTTCTACCTGCAGACCCGCTCCCTGACCTTGCCTGTCTTGGCTCATGCCTTGAACAATCTCTTGGCTTTAGCGCTGGGATCCCTAGGAGGGGGAAGGATGGAACCAGCTGATCCAGTCGGGGCTTTCCACCTCTACTTTGGCCTGTTCTGTCTGGGGATAGCTGGGTTCATTTTGGTTCCCTTCGTCCGCTTCCATTGGCCGGAGCGTGGGGCTTGCTTGCCCTATTTCCTGAACCGCTGAGTATTGACTTCCTCACACTTTCCCTCCTGTCTGACGGACTTGTCTGACAGAAGAGCGCTGCCGTGGGATCCCCATGGGAAGTAGCGGAGGTTTGATTGATAAGGAATGCAAAGAAAACGCCAAAAACTGTCACTCGATCTCGGGAAAAAGCTGTGTGGATGGGGATATCCTGAAATAGGCAGCAACAGATTCCAGTGCAAAGTTTAGCTGTGGCTCGCTGGCCGATGGGGTAGTCGTTGGGCCGGGGGTCAGCCCAGAGGGTCAACATGGAAAGGCGGTCTTTTCTGCAAAAACTCCTCCTGGTTGCTGCCGGTCTTGGCCTATCCCCTGGCTGGTTGAGGGGCCGGGCTAAGCGATATGGGCAAGCTTTGGCGGCTGGCTCCCGCAAGCTGGCTGTTCTCATCGGTATTAACCGCTACCTTGGCGAGGGATCCGCGCTACAAGGGTGTTTGACAGATGTGGAGTTGCAGCGGGAGCTACTCCTCTATCGCTTTGGTTTTGACCCGGCAGACATTCTCACCCTTACCGATGGGGCAGCCACGCCGGCTGGGATCCAATCGGCCTTTGCAGAGCACTTGGGGGGTCAAGGTCACACGGCTGAAACGGTAGTGGTGCAGTTTAGCGGCTATGGCCAGTGGCGGCTGGGATCCGCGCCCAACTGTTGGCAGCCGGTGCTGCTGTTGTCTGGCTCTGAGGGAGTGGCAGCAATGGAGCTAGACAGCTTTTTCCGGCTTTTGGAAGGCTTGGGCACTGCCCAGATCACCACCCTTCTGGACTGTGGCTTTACCTATGTCTCGCCGTCGGTGCGAGGCAACTTGCAACTGCGTTCCCGTCCCCCAGCCGCGATCTCGGACTCCAAGGACTCCGTCCCGCTGGCGCGATCGGAGCCGCAGCGGGTTTGGCCGTCTCCGCCCAAGGGCTTGCTGATTTCGGCCACCACCCCGCAAGACTTGGCAGCAGAAGCCGCTTGGCCAGGATTCTATGCTGGGGTACTCACCTATCTGCTGACGCAGTACCTGTGGGAAACCACGCCTGCCACTCGTCTGCTGGTGGCCTTTAACCAAGTGGTTAGCCGGCGAGAGCTGGGCCTATTCGCCTGCCAACGCCCCACCTTGGAAGGCAAAGACACTGCTCGACACATCCACCCCTATTTTCTTGCGCCCACGCAGGCAGGGGTGAGCGGGGTAGTCCAAGAAGTGAAGGGGAATCGGGCTCAGGTGTGGTTAGGCGGGATCCCATCGGCGGCCCTGTGTGGTTTGCAGCCGGGTACTCTTTTGGTTCCCATTCCCGCCGATCCTTCCGCCTCTTCGCCGACGCCGCTGCTCATGCGTTCTCGCAGTGGGCTGTTGGCTCAGGTTCAGATGGCCAGTCCGGAAGGGCAGCTTCCCCCTGTGGGCACACCTTTGCGGGAGCAGCTGCGCGGCCTCTCCAGCACGCTCAAGCTTTTGGTTGGCCTAGAGGAGAACCTGGGCCGCATTGAAAAGGTGGATCTGACCAATGCCATTGCCGGCTATAGCTGGATGGAAACGGCCAACCCCCGCGAGCGACAGGTGGACTGTTTGTTGGGCCGCATCACCCCGGAAATGGCCGCTGCTTTTAGGACTCCGTCCCGCTGGCGCGAACGGTCGGACACCCTGCTCAAGCCTCTGGAAGTGAACAGCTACAGCCTGTTCTGGCCGGGGCGAGAATTGCTCCTGAATTCTTGTGGCCCGGCAGGAGAAGCCGCAGCAATGGCCGTCCAGCGGTTAGCTCCCCGTCTTGCCCATCTGCTGGCTGCCAAACGTTTGCGCACCACTCTCAATGCGGTTTCCTCTTCCTTGGCGGTGGTGGCGGAGTTGGCTGTCAAAGGTAGAGCTGCCAATCGCGCCAGCGGGACGGAGTCCTTAGCTCCCTCGTTGGCGGCACGCCTTGTCCAGTCCGCAACTTCCGCTCCTGCTGAGGTGGGTATGCAGCGGTTTACGCGAGGGGATCCCTTGCATCTCACCCTTTGCAACAACAGCGATCAGCATCTGTTCGGCTACCTGTTGCTGATCGACCCGACCGGACAACTGCACCTGCTGGCCCCCCTGCCTCAGGACAACTTCACCACACCTCTTCGCTTGGAAGCCAAGAGCAGTTTAACTTTGCCACCCTTGCCGGAGGTCGATGGCGAGCTGCGCTCTGCTGTGAGCTCTGACTTGCTCACCTGTCATGCCCAAGGGCTGACGGAGCTGTTGTTTGTGGCCAGCACCCGCCCCCTGTCCGCCAGCTTGGAAGCCCTCAAGGCTATGGCCCGCAAACTGGGGGTAGCCCGTTCGCCGATGTTGCTCAATGGGCCGCTGGAATGGACGCAAACGCTCCTCGAGGAGTTGACTCAGCGTGCCTCCGAAGGGGATCCCGACTTGCGTTGGCTGGATCCCGCCCAATCCATCACCCTTTCCCTTACCTATTTGCTGGTTTAGCTCAGCAGCAGGGCAAACAAGCCACAGAGGGCAATACCATCGAAAACCCCGGCCCCGCCAATGCTGAGAATGCCTGAGCAATTGCGCCGCAACACCTCCGGCAAGTGCAGGAGATCCGCCCCGATAAGGGTACCCAAAACCCCGCCGGCAAAGGCCACCGCTGGCGCCTGATCCCCAGCCCAGAACAAAGCGGCCAAGGCTGCTGTAGCTGGGGCAATTAGAGGATTCATCTGAATGCCGATCGCGCCAGCGGGACGGAGTCCTTTCCCGGGCACCACGTGGGAAGCATAGTAGCTGACCAAGGTTACCAGCGCCGTTACCGCCAGGATCAGCACGCTATCGGCCCGCCCAAATTGGTATAGGGCCAAGAGCACCGGGATCAGCCCCCCGCCCACGTTTAAGGCAATCACCGTCTCCTGGGAAAGCTTGGTCAAAGGGATCCCCCAGAACTGCCGCATCCACAAGCTAGCTAGGTCTTCTACCAGCGTCACCTCGCATTTCACCCGATAGAGGAGAATATTGACCGAGCTGCCCACCAGGATGGCCAGCAGCAGTAACAGCGCTCCCTCCCGCGAGAACCCCAGCTTTCCCACCGCCAGCGCCACCACATCCACTGCCAGCCCCAGCCAGAGGAAAGGCAGCAGCAACACCAGCATGAAAAACAACAGCAGCGAGACCGGCAGGTAGAACATGGCAGGGATCCCAACTTTTCTTCAGCCTATCAGGACTCGGTTCAACTTTTCTCAGCTGCGTGCCCCCTGAGAAAGTTAGGTTTGCAACTAAACTTTATTCGTTTCAGGATCTCAAAGGCCAAAAATGAGGTTGCGAATATCCCGATCGCGTTAGCGGGACGGAGTCCTTGAAATATTGCGGCCAGCCCTCCAGTCGCCAGGAGTTTTAGCCATAACGATTTGATAGCGCGGATCTCCATAAAACCGAATTTTGATGTGATTAGATTCTTCAACAGTCTCGAAGCAAAGGTCGCGCAGATACTGTTCAGTATGAATGTTCCACTTGCGGTAGTCTCTGAAGATGTAGCCCTACAGGACAGGCCGGCAGAGGTGCTGCAGATCCTGGGCTAGGCATGGCCCGCTACTACGGGAATGGGGGGATGCCTGCTGGCGAGACTCCGCCACACCAGGGATCCCAGCCCAACAGCCACTCTGGTCGCAGGGACGCCGTTCCCCAAGGCGCGGCAAACGAGCCCCAGCAGGACAGACCACAGCAAAACAACCAATACCCACAAGACTAGACCCAACAGCGGGCCCGCCAAGCCTGCTTCCAGATTGGTCAAAAACTGAAGGCCACCATCACCAACATCAAGGGCAACGAAGTTACTTTCCAGATTTGAAGATATCAGAGAAGATAGCAGAATCGGCAAAGTCCAGCTGCTCTGGGCGCAAAGCAAGACAGAGCTCTCGAAAAATTTGAGTTAACCGCCTATCATGCAGACCATCATCATGACTGTGGGCACCTCCTTGCTCACCAACCTTGACAAAGACCTGCAGCCGCAGCGCCCCTGGGTGGGACAAAAAACCATCGGGGATCCGGAGCAAGCGCTGGCCTGGATGAAAAGAACCGATCTGGAGCTGATCAGCGCCGATCGCGCCAGCGGGACGGAGTCCTTAACCAACACCTACTACCGCCTGGATCCCACCCCCGGCGATGCTTTGGTTCTGCTGCACTCCGCAATGGGCTGGAGTGTGCCCGGATTTTGAAGCTCTTCTTTGAAAGAGAACTGGGCCAACAACAGGTTTCTCTGGTGCCCCTTCCCGGCATCGACTACGAGCTAGAGGGATCCTCTCTGGAGCGGATGGCCGAGCTGTTGAAACAGTTGGCAGAGAGCGCCAAGGGGATCGTCACCTTTGCCGCCACCGGTGGGTTCAAAGCCCAAGCCATGATCATGGCTGTGGTGGGCAGCCAATTGGGGATCCCAGTTTGCTACATCCATGAGCAATACAAGTCTTTGGTCTACCTGCCCTACCTACAGCCGGAAGTTCAGCCCCGGATCCCTCGGGCAGGTCTTCCCGATCGCGCCAGCGGGACGGAGTCCTTTTCAGGCCGACCTCGCTCCGAAGTCATCCAGCTGCAGGTCGACAGCAGCCACCACCGTCCTCGCAGCTGGGTCAAGGTGGAAAAACTCCTGCGAGACATTCCCTGGGTGGATCTGGTCCGCTACGACCCGCACGCTTACTCTGCCCCCAAAAACAGCCTCAAAGCTGCAAACCGCAAAACAGAGGACGGCCGCCACATTCTGTGGATCCACCTCCACGAGAGCCAGGACACCCACCTTGCTGTCAGGGTAGAGACCACCGGTTACACCCCTGAGCACCTGGAGCAGGCCGCCGCTGAGTTGCGGGAGCGCTTGGGTCGTCTGGTGTGAGTTCCCCCCAGGGAAGGAACAGGCCAAGATCCACCCCCGGCCTTTCGCGAGGTGAGCGCGGGGCATTTTGTGGCTTGTCACCTGGTGCCCTAGGTAGCCCTCAAGGGATCCCGGCCACGCCGGTTTGGCGGGCAGCCTGGATTACCGCAGCGGCCACCTGAGGAACCACCCGCCCGTCGAAGACCGAGGGGATGATCCACTGGGGATCCAACTCTTCGGCAGGGATCAAGGCAGCAATGGCCTGAGCGGCAGCCACACACATCTCGGTGTTGATCTGCTTGGCGCGGCAGTCGAGGGCGCCGCGAAACACGCCCGGAAAGGCCAGCACGTTGTTGATTTGGTTGGGGTAGTCGCTGCGGCCCGTGGCCATCACTGCCACCCGATTGCCCACCAGCTCCGGCTGGATCTCGGGCACCGGGTTGGCCAGGGCAAAGACGATGGGATCCGGTGCCATTTTTTCTACCATCTCCACTGTCAGGGCATTGGCCACGCTCACCCCAATAAACACATCCGCTCCCACCAAGGCTTCCGCCAGGGATCCCTTCTCCTCGACGGCAATGGCCGCCTTCTCGGGGGTGAGATCGGAACGGGAGCGGCTAAGGATCCCTTGGCGGTCGCAGACCAGGATGTGGGCTGCCCCGGCCCGCCGCAGCAGTTGCGTCACGGCAATGCCGGCTGCCCCGGCCCCGTTGAGGACAATGCGCACCTCGTCTAGGCTCTTTTTCACCACTTTCAGGGCATTCAGCAGCGCCGCCAGCACCACAATGGCGGTGCCGTGCTGATCGTCGTGAAACACCGGCAGGTTGAGGCGGGCCTTGAGCTGAGACTCAATGGCAAAGCAGCGAGGGGCGCTGATGTCTTCCAGGTTAAAGCCGCCAAATCCCGGCGCCAGGCGCACCACCGTCTCTACAATTTCCCCCACCTCCTGAGTGGCCAGGCACAGAGGAAAGGCATCGATATCGGCAAAGCGCTTGAACAGCGCCGCCTTCCCCTCCATCACCGGCAAAGCTGCCTCCGGGCCGACATTCCCCAAGCCCAGCACCGCACTGCCATCGGTTACAATGCCTACACTGTTGCCCTTGATGGTGTACTCATAGACCGCGGCGGGGTTGGCAGCAATTTCTAGGGAAACCCGCCCCACCCCCGGCGTGTAGGCCATGGCCAGATCGGCGGCGCTCTCCAGGGGGCTTTTGGCCACCACCTGCAGCTTTCCCCCGCGGTGCAGCTCAAAGGTGCGGTCCACCACCCGCTCCACCTTCACATTGGCCAAGGAGGCAACGGCGGTGTAAATTTGCTGAGCATGCTCGCTGCTGACGGCATCTACACAGATTTCTCGCACCGTTTCTGCTGCCGATTGGTGGATGAGATCGATCTGGCTGAGGCTGCCTCCCACTTCCGCAATGGCCTGGGTGACGCGGGCTAGGGCTCCCGGCTGGTTGAGCAGGCGAATGCGCAGGGCAATGCTATAGCTAGAGCTGGGGGTAAGTTTTGTCATAGCTCCCTATGGTAGACGAAAAATCCGCTTCCGACTTGCACACCCTGGCCAACTGGCTGGAGGGCTACTACAGCAACCGCACCCAGGCGATGGCAGAGCCGGTGTGGTTTGTGCCGGTCAGCCTTTGGTACGTGCGCCTTCCCCACCTGTTCTCGGAGGGGATCGGCTTTTTTACCGAGCAATTTAACCAGCACACGCCGGGCCAGTTTTATCGCAGCCGGGTGCTCCAGGTATTGGGGGATCCCTTGCGGATCGAGAACTACAAATTGCGGGATCAAGCAGCTTGGGCAGGTGCCTCTCAGGATCCGCAGCGCTTGGCGCAGCTCTCCTTGGCCGACCTGGAGCATTTGCCCGGTTGTCGCATTTTGGTGGAAAAGCGCCCAGACTGCTACCACGGCGAAATGCTGCCAGGTGGAGAATGTCGTCTGAACCCCGGGGATAGCACCTATATCCACATCGAGTTCGACCTCACCCCCAGCGAATTCATCACCTGGGATCGGGGCTTTGACGCCGCCACTGGCCAACAAACCTGGGGATCCCGCGCCGGACCCTACCGCTACCAAAAAGGGATCCCACCGGCTCCTCTTCAGGTCTGAACCTTCAAAACAGGAAGGGAAACAGATCTCGAAACCCTTTGCGCAGCCTGAGCAAAAAGATCAGCCGCTCCACCTCTGGAGAGACAGATCCGGTTTCGGGCCGAGCTGCCAAGGCTTCCTGGAGTTCTAGAGCTTCGGCGGCGGTGAGGGGCTGATTATCGACCGGAGAGCGAGCCCGCAAATCTGGCTGGGCCCGCAACACCTCTTCCGGGATCTCATCGGCAGGGGGCAGTGCCCAAGCTTCCGGCCAAAGCAGCAGCAGACCCGCGCAGCAGCCCAGTCCTGCACTCCAGAGCCGTTGGCCCATCCGACCGGTTCTCCTAGCGTTGTCCACTGAACTCCACCCCTTGAAGGGATCCCTCCCAACCTTTCCCAACCCCTCGACCTGTTGCTGGGGGAAAGGGGGGGATCCCTTTAGCTGGCCATGGCTTCCGAGCGCTCTTGGATCACCCGATCCACGATGCCGTAAGCCTGAGCTTCCGTGGCCGAGAGGTAAAAGTCTCGCTCCACATCCCGCTCGATTTTCTCCAGCGGTTGGCCGGTGGTTTGCGCCAAGATCTCGTTCATGCGTCGTTTGACTCGCAGAGTTTCGCGGGCGCGAATTTCAATGTCGCTGGCTTGGCCTTGGATCGTGCCCAGCGAAGGCTGGTGCAGCATGATGCGGGAGTGGGGCAGGGCAAACCGCTTGCCCTTGGTGCCAGCAGCCAACAAAAAGGCTCCCATTGAAGCTGCTTGGCCCACGCAAACCGTAACGATATCTGGCTTGATGTGGTTCATGGTGTCGTAGATGGCCATGCCCGCCGTCACAGAGCCACCGGGAGAATTGATGTACATCACAATGTCCTTTTGCGGATCCTGCGAGTTGAGGTAGAGCATCACCCCCACGATGGTATTGGCCAAGCTATCGTCAATGGGCTCGCCGATAAACAAAATCCGCTCTTGGTACAGGCGATCGTCAAGGCTAATCCACTGGCTATAGGGCTCGCCGGGCAAACGGTAGGGAACCCGAGGCACTCCAATCGGCATAAGTTTCTCCTGGCAAAGTATGAAACACAGAACGACGCGCTTGTAAGATATCTTCCGCGCTCAAATCCAGCTGGGGCAAAACCGAGGAAACAATGCGTCCAGATCCAGTTTTGACCTCGCCTTCGTATTCTCCGCCAACCCAGCGCACCGCGGAAACGGACTGCTTGGCTGGATCCACAATCCAGTATTCCGGGATCCCACGGGCAGCGTAATCTTTGCGCTTGTCTTGATAATCGTGTTTTTCATTGTCTACTCCGGGGGAAACGACTTCCACCACCAACAGCGGCAGGGGCATGTGCAGGCAAGGATTCCGCAACCGTTTCCCAGCAAGCTCACATAGCGGGATGCAAAGCCATCACCTCTGGATTGCGAAACCGAGCCTTGGCTGCGGGCACTTCGACCTCAACTTGGCCCAAGCTCAGGCGTTGGATGGGCAAAAACTTGGGCAATTCCGCAACCAGAAACAGCTCAATGAGGGTGTTCATACGCTCCTCGGCTTCCCGAATGGACCCGTCTTCAGGTTCAACCCGTCCTTCATAAAGCCCGTCCGTGAGGCGTAGGTACTCCCCCACCGTCAAAGGCTGTACGGGAACTTGAACCATCGACGGATCCCTCTGCTTCAGTTTTTGGCTGTTGCCAACTTCGGCACGCCTTTGGAACTGGTCAGCACCTGATCGATGAGGCCGTAGGCTTTGGCCTCTTCTGGGGTCATGAAAAACAGCCGCTCCGTGTCCTTCTTGATGCGCTCCATAGGCTGGCCCGTGCTGCGGGACAGTTGCTCCAGCATCATGTTGCGCAAAGTCAGAATCTCGCGGGTGCGAATTTCGATGTCGCTGGCCTGTCCACGGGTGCCCCCATAGGGCTGGTGGAGCACGATCGTGGCATTGGGCAGACTGGCCCGAAATCCTTTGGCTCCTGCTGCCAATAACATGGCCGCCATCCCAATGGCATTGCCGATGCAGATAGTATGCACAGGCGGCTTGATGTAGTTCATGGTGTCCAGAATGGCAAAGGCCGCTGTGTCGTAGTTATAGGTGCCCGTCGAGTTGATGTACATCTTGATCGGCTTTTCCCGATCCTCGTACTGCAGATACAGCAGTTGCTCGATGATCAGCTTGGTGACGTTGGCATTCGACTCCTCTGCAAGGGGCAAGCCCAGGTAGACAATGCGCTCCTGCAGCAGCAGCGAAGCCAAATCTGGGGGTGGGGTACGAACCGGAGCGCCGCCATAGTAGTAGTAGGTCGATTGCACCATGCCAGAGATCTCCTACGCCTGGGTCTGTTCAACTGAAAAACACCAGAAAAACAACACTTGAGGACCACAAGGGATCCGCAGCATCCCAACGGATCCCTTGCAGTCTGAGGACCTCTCAAAGCCAGCTTTACTCCGCCCCTTGAGGCAAGAGAACCCGCTCCGGCTCCGTGACCAGCACCTTGGGCTTGCGCTCCTCATCCACATCGATGAGCACCTCCGATCCCTCCCGGACATGCCCAGTCAGGATCTCTTCCGCCAGGATGTCTTCCAGCAGGCGTTGGATGGCGCGGCGCAGCGGGCGTGCCCCGTAGCTGGGGTTATACCCCTCCTCCACCACCAAGTCTTTGAAGCGGTCGCTGACCGTAAGGCGGATTTTCTTCTCCGTCATGCGGTCAAACACTTCCTTGAGCAGGATGTCGGCAATCTGCTTCACCTCATCCTTGGTCAGTTGCCGGAAGACGATGATCTCGTCCACGCGGTTGAGGAACTCCGGACGGAAGTACTGCTTCAGCTCCTCATTCACCAGGTTGCGGATGCGGTTGTAGTTGGCATCCTCGTCGTTGGTGTTGAACTCGAAGCCGAGGCTGCCGCCGCCCTTCTCGATGACCTTCGAGCCGATGTTAGAGGTCATCACGATCAGGGTGTTCTTGAAGTCCACCGTGCGGCCTTTGGCATCGGTCAGGCGGCCATCCTCCAGGATTTGCAGCAATAGGTTAAACACATCCGGGTGCGCCTTCTCGATCTCATCGAAAAGCACCACCGTGTAGGGGCGGCGCCGCACCGCTTCTGTGAGCTGACCCCCCTCGTTGTAGCCCACATAGCCCGGCGGGGATCCGATCAGCTTGCTGACCGTGTGCCGCTCCATGTATTCCGACATGTCGAGGCGGATCATGGCCGACTCGGAGCCGAAGAAGTAGGCTGCCAAAGCCTTGGTCAGCTCGGTTTTGCCCACCCCTGTTGGGCCGGAGAAGATGAAGCTGGCGATGGGGCGGTTGGGATTTTTCAGCCCCACCCGAGCGCGGCGGATGGCCCGGGAGATGGCCCGCACCGCTTCGTCTTGGCCGATGATGCGCTGGTGCAGGGTTTCTTCCATGTTCAGCAGCTTCACTGACTCGCTCTCGGTCAGCTTGGCCACCGGCACCCCCGTCCAGGCGCTGACCACTTGGGCCACGTCCTCTTCGGTTACCTCAGGCATTTCGCTGCGGCTGCTCTCCTCGGCTTTTTTGGCAGCGGCAATGGCGCGGATCTGCTGCTTGATCTCCATCTCCCGATCCCGCAGCTCACCAGCCTTGTCGAAGTTCTGGGCCCGCACCGCAGCGTCTTTCTCCTTGAGCACTCGCCGCAACTCTTGATCCAGCTCCCGAGCCGCCGGGGGCAGTTGAGAGTTGATCAGGCGCACCCGCGAAGCAGCCTCGTCGATCAAATCGATGGCCTTATCTGGCAAGAACCGGTCGGAGATGTACTGGTCGGCCAGCTTGGCTGCCGCATCCAAGGCGGCATCGGAGATCTTCAGCTTGTGGTGCTGCTCGTAGCGCTCCCGCAAGCCAAACAGGATCTCGATGGTCTCGGAGACCGTCGGCTCGCCCACCATGATGGGCTGGAAGCGGCGCTCCAGAGCAGCATCCCGCTCGATGTGCTTGCGGTACTCATCCAGGGTGGTGGCGCCGATGCACTGCAGCTCGCCGCGGGCCAAAGCAGGCTTGAGGATGTTGGCGGCATCAATCGCCCCTTCCGCAGCCCCGGCCCCGATCAGGGTATGTACCTCGTCGATGACCAGGATGATGTTGCCGGCATTGCGGATCTCATCCATGATTTTCTTGAGGCGCTCTTCAAACTCGCCGCGGTACTTGGTGCCGGCCACCAGCAAGCCAATATCCAGGCTGATCACCCGCTTGTCGGCCAAAATATCGGGCACATCCCCCTGCACGATGCGCTGGGCCAAGCCTTCGGCGATGGCGGTTTTGCCTACCCCCGGCTCGCCAATGAGGACGGGGTTGTTCTTGGTGCGGCGGCCCAGGATCTGGATCACCCGCTCGATCTCCCGCGTCCGACCGACCACCGGATCCAGCTTGCCCTCCTGGGCCAGTTGGGTGAGGTTGGAGCCGAATTCGTCCAGGGTGGGCGTTTTGGTGCGGCTGGAGGATCCCCCCCCCGCCGTCACTTCGGCGGTCTCGCCCAACATGCGGATCACCTGGGTGCGCACCTTGGAGAGATCCACCCCCAGGTTTTCCAAAACGCGGGCTGCCACCCCTTCCCCTTCTCGGATTAGGCCCAGGAGCAGGTGCTCAGTGCCGATGTAGTTGTGGCCGAGCTGGCGGGCCTCTTCTAGGGAGAGTTCCAGCACTCGCTTGGCGCGGGGAGTGAAAGGGATCTCGACGGCCACAAAACCGGATCCCCGACCGATAATTTTCTCGACTTCAATGCGGGCGTCCTTCAAGTTCACTCCCATGGACTTGAGAACTTTGGCGGCGACCCCAGTGCCCTCGCCGATTAACCCCAACAAAATTTGCTCGGTGCCAACGAAATTGTGACCTAACCGTCTGGCTTCTTCTTGGGCCAGCATGATCACCTTGATGGCTTTTTCTGTAAAGCGTTCAAACATGATCCTCGGGCTCCCTACGCCTGCATCAAGGCGGACTTGATAGGGGTAATCCTAGCACAAGTTCTGGCGAAACCAAGGGACGGTAAATACCCCAGACGGAAGCTGTCTGGGGCCAAAACGCGCCTGGAGAGATTTGAACTCCCGACACCGTGGTCCGTAGCCACGTGCTCTAGTCCACTGAGCTACAGGCGCAAAAGGGGCGGGCCAACCACGGTTGACTGTCTGTCCATACTATCTGTCCATAGTTACTCAGATACTATCCAGTACTCTCCAGAGACAGAGATGGACATCTATCAATGTGGCTTAGGCATTCTAGCACAAGAGCGTTTTTTGGAAAGTCCAACGGGGGTGTAGATATCCGCCAGCGTTAACATTGCCCTTGCCAAGGTTGCCGGACTTCTCCCCCCACTTCGAGGCCGGCTTGGGGGCTGGTGGTCTTGATCACCGGCGTCCAGACTTGGCCGTTGCGCTGCCAAAGCTGTAGGTGCAGATGCCCTGATAGGGTATCCCGACAGTTGCGCTGCATCCCTTCTGGGCCAGGAGTGAATACAGTTTGGCCAGGCCGTCCTGTGTGCCCTTCCAGCCGAATACACCAGAGGGCGCTCTCTCCCCGGATTCGCCAAGATCCCCAGGGATCCACTTGCCAGGTCAGCCGAGCGGATCCGGGTCGCCATTCCAAAAAGGGCTGGGATCCCCACCCATGCAAGCTGATCAGGGCCACTTCTTCGGGGCGGGTGAGCACCTGCCGCTCAGCTCCGGCACAGGTGAGGCTAAGGCCGGGATGTTGGGGAAAGGCGTTGCACTGGATCCAAAACCAGCGGCGAGGAAAGCTTTGGCCCCAATTTTTTTCGGCGTAGGCGGGAGCCTGCTGAAATGCATAGCGCCTGCCTCTCCACTCCACCCAGCCGGTGGCCAAGCCGTGGCTCATGAGAATTTGCCAGCCCGGCTCGAAGATGAGCAGGAAAGACCCTATCCCCATGGTGGCTTGGGGTGGGATCCCATAGGCAAAACGAGGTTGAATGCGGTAGAGCCAGCGAATGGGCTCAGAGCCCAAGGGATCCGGCAAAATCCCCTGGTTGAGGTGGGCGGTGTATTGGTAGCCGCTGGCGGTGCGCTGGAAGAAGGTGAAGGGATCCTGAAGGCCGCGACAGCCGGGGCCTGGGATCCCTGAGTGCCCCAAGGCCAGATGGGTTGAGCTGGCCCAAAAGCGGCGGGGATTGGGGAAGGTGCGCCAATGCAGCTCCTCCTCTGGCCCCAACACCTGAGCCATGCCCCCACGCTTGGGATCGATGGCGTACATGAAGGCAAAGCTAATGGGCGGATCCCCGGGCAAGGTGACGCGGCTGTACCAGCCCTCAAAAAACCGCTCTGTGCAGCCATCCCAGTGATAGCCGGCATGGGGCAGGGATCCCCAATCTGTTGAGTTGTTTTGCCCAGAGCAAGCCGTCGTCGAAGGAAGCGCCATCGAGACCTCAGCCATCGCAACAATGATAAACGGAAGTCTATGCTTACTAAAATAATAATTGTATTGTTTCTATATTTATTTGCCCTTAGGATATCAACCAAGCTGAGATTTAAGGATTTCTTGAGATTTCACGAAGGAAATCCATGGGTCAGGCGACTTGAACCGGAAAGCTTCCATCTTGCCTTCACATATCCTTTCGATGAGGTGAGCATGACGTCACGTCGTAACTTTTTGCTGTCTGCGGGTGCGGCCACCGTGGGTGGACTCGTGAGTGGCAGCTTAGCACGGGCCAGCACAGGCTACTGGGTTGCCCAGGCCAGCGGCCCAGAAACCCCCAATCTCAGGTTAGGCTTTATACCGATTGTGGAGTCTGCCCCCCTGATCATCGCCAAGGAAAAGGGCTTTTTCGACAAGCATGGCATGACCGGTGTAGAGGTGTTGAAACAGGCCAGTTGGCCGGCAGCCCGTGACAATGTGGTCATCGGCTCAGCGGGTGGGGGAATCGACGGTGGCCAGTGGCAGATGCCGATGCCTCACATGATCCACATTGGCGCCATCACCAACAATCGGCCGGTGCGCATGGCAGTTCTGTGTCAGCTGATCACCCAAGGCAACGGGATTGCCATTGCCGGAATGCATGCTGGCAAGGGTTTGGGGCTAGATGTTTCTGGAGCTGCAGACTACATCAAAAATTTCAAAAATTTCAGCGCCAGCAACGGACGCAAATTCAAGGCCGCTCATACCTTCCCCAACGTCAATCAAGATTTTTGGATCCGCTACTGGTTTGCTGCTGGGGGGGTAGATCCGGATCAAGACATCGACCTGTTGGCGGTTCCCTCTGCCGAAACGGTGCAGGGAATGCGCAATGGCACCATGGATGCTTTTAGCACGGGGGATCCCTGGCCCTACCGGATTGTGGCCGATGGGATCGGGTTTATGGCGGCTCTAACCCAACAAATATGGCCCTTTCACCCCGAAGAATACTTGGCCATTCGCGCCGACTGGGTAGAACAAAACCCCAGGGCCACACAAGCCACTTTGATGGCGGTGATGGAAGCGCAGCAATGGTGCGACGATCCGGCCAACCGAGAAGAACTGACACGCATTCTCTCAGGGCGTGCCTACCTGAATGTGCCGGTTGAAGTTCTCACCCCTCCCTTTCAAGGCAACTACGAATTGGGAGACGGCAAGCCAGCTGTTCAAGATTTCAATGCCGGGCCCTTGTACTGGGAAGATGGCCGGGGCAGCGTCTCTTACCCCTACAAGAGCCATGACCTTTGGTTCCTGACGGAATCCCTGCGTTGGGGCTTCCACGCTCGCTTCCTTCCCGATCTGGATACTGCCCGTCGTCTGGTGGATGAAGTGAACCGTGAAGATCTCTGGCGTGAGGCCGCCCAGGCACTGGGGGTGAAGAACATCCCCAACAACACCTCGCGGGGAACAGAGCGTTTCTTTGACGGTGTGGTGTTTGACCCACAGGATCCGCAGGCTTACCTGAACAGCCTGAAAATCAAAAGGGTCTAGCTGAATAGCTTGATTGGGCCAAGTTCCTCACCTTCTTTCGCAGGAAGTCCATGGCTTACCGTTTCCTTGTTCGAATCTCTCGCGCGACAGGGATCCTGCCTACCTGTGGGATCCCACGAGGTCGAAAAAAGCGGTGCCGAGCTTTCTGCCCAAACGATGGAAAGTTGATGGATGCTATGAGCCTCGCACTTTTTGAATAACTTTAAATGCCATGTTGAGGATCGGCTATGTTGGCTCTACTTCACGTTCCGCGCGAACTCTTCAGGGATCCTCCTTTTGAGAGGCCGGCCCAGCCCCGCTGGGACAAGCTCATTCTCTCGATAGCCGTGGGGGCGCTGAGCTTTCTAATTGTCGTGAGAGTTTTGTTGAGTTTGCAATCCCTGTGTTTGCCCCTCCAAGGAAAAGGCAAGGCCGATCCCAGTTCATGCTCTGTCTCCAACACGGTGTAGAACCCCTCGATCGGGGCGTTCCAAAAGCGCAACACCAGAGAACCTTGTAAAACCCTATCCTCCTCTAGGAGCTATGACGACGACACTTTCTTCTCCGGCAAAATCTGCAACGGCGAAGTTCGATTTGGCGAAGTACCGAGATCAGATTCTCCCCCCTGTGGTGGGTATTGTTGGATTCCTGCTCATCTGGCAGCTCTTGGCCAGTGCCAACCTAATTCGGCTGCCGGGGCCTTGGGATGTGTGGATGGACGAGCGCAGCCGATATCTGATCCTGCATCCTTTGTATCGCAACAGCGACCTCGACCAAGGGCTGCTGCGCCAAACCTTGGCCAGCCTACAAAGGGTGGCCATCGGCTATTGCAGTGCCGCTTTGGTGGGCATCACGTTGGGCATTTTGGTGGGAAGCAGTGTGTGGATCAACCGAGCTTTGGATCCCATCTTTCAATTCTTGCGCATGGTAGCTCCCTTAGCTTGGGTGCCCATTTCCTTGGCTGCTTTGCAACGCAATGAGCCGGCTGCCCTGTTTGTTATTTTTATCACCTCAATTTGGCCCATTCTCATCAACACGGCTGTGGGGGTGAGACAGATCCCGGAAGACTACATCAACGTCTCCAAAGTGCTCAAGCTCTCCAAAGTGGACTTCTTTTTTAAGGTGTTGCTGCCCTCAGCCCTGCCCTACATGTTCACAGGTCTGCGCATCGGCATCGGCCTGTCTTGGCTGGCCATTATTGCCGCAGAGATTGTGATGTCGGGTGTGCCGGGGATCGGCTTTTTCATCTGGGATGCCTACCAGCAGAACTACGTTACGGAGATCATCGTTGCCGTCATCTACATCGGAGCGGTGGGATTGCTTTTGGATCGCCTGATGTCTGTTTTGCAAAACAAGATAGCCAACCAATGATGTGTTGGATGTGTTGTCAGTATGTGGTTGGTTTGAGGCTAGACGGGTGATAGGTTGGGAGGTTTTCTGTGTCTGTATTGGTCAGTGTGGAGCAGGTGGAAAAATCTTTTGCTCTGCCCGGAGGGCAGGAATACCTTGCTCTGAAAGGGATCGATCTGCAAATCCATCGAGGGGAGTTTGTCTCCTTAATCGGCCACTCCGGCTGTGGCAAATCCACCCTATTGAACATGGTGGCGGGGCTGTCTTTGCCTACGGGGGGGATCGTGGCTTTGGATGGGCATACCATCACCGCTCCCGGCCCCGATCGCATGGTGGTGTTTCAGCATTACTCGCTTTTGCCTTGGCTAACGGTTCGGCAAAACATTGCGCTGGCGGTGAATGCCGTTCTTAAAAACCATTCTCCGGCGGAGCGTCAGCAGATCGTGGAAGAGCACATCGATCTGGTGGGTTTGCGCCATGCCGCAGATAAGCCCCCAGCCCAATTGTCCGGGGGGATGAAGCAGCGGGTGGCCATTGCCCGTGCCCTGGCTTTGCGGCCCAAAGTGTTGCTGCTGGATGAGCCATTTGGCGCTTTGGATGCGCTCACGCGCGGGAACTTGCAAGAGCAGTTGATGCGCATCTGCGAAGAACATCAGATGACCACTCTCATGGTCACCCACGATGTGGACGAAGCGGTTCTTCTGTCAGATCGTGTGGTCATGCTCACCAATGGGCCGGGATCCCGAATTGGGAACATTTTAACCATTGACATTCCTCGGCCCCGCCGTCGGCTGGAGGTGGTCAACCATCCCAGCTACTACAGCTACCGCAGCGAGATCATCTACTTTTTGAACCAACAAAAACGCATCAAGCAATGGCGTGCTCGCCGCAGCACTGTGGTGGCCAGGCATGGCTTGGAAAAGATCAACTTGGAGATCGGCTTTGTGCCCCTCACTGCCTGCGCTCCGTTGGCTGTGGCCAAAGAAAAAGGGTTCTTTGCCAAACACGGCTTGGAAGAAGTGAATTTGGTGCGGGAAACCAGTTGGCGAGGGATCCAAGACGGCATTCAGGGAGGTTATCTGGATGCGGCCCAAATGCCCGCCGGTATGCCGGTGTGGATGTCTTTGGGCGGAGGGGATAACCCGCCTCAGCCGGTGGTTACTGCCCTCACCTTGACCCGCAACGGCAATGCTATCACCTTGCACAAGCGGTTCTATGAGCAAGGGATCCACACCCTCAGCCAGTTGAAGGCTTACATTCTGGATAGTCCCAGCCGTCGGCTTACCTTTGGGGTGGTGCATCCCAGCTCTATGCACAATTTGCTGTTGCGCTATTGGCTGGCAGCCGGCGGGATCCACCCGGATCATGACGTGGTGCTGAAAACGCTGCCCCCGGCCCAGATGGTGGCCAACCTGACAGCCGGCAACATCGATGGGTACTGTGTGGGAGAGCCCTGGAATTTGCGGGCAGCCCTGGAGGGCAGTGGCTTTACGGTGGCTACAGATCTGGAGATTTGGCTGGGCCATCCCGGCAAAGTGTTGGGGGTGCGAGAAGATTGGGCCAGAGCCTACCCCAACACCCACATTGCCTTGGTCAAAGCGCTGTTGGAAGCCTGCCGCTACTGTGAAGACCCGGCCCATCACGACGAGATTCGCGAGCTGCTCAGCCGCCGCGCCTACCTGAGCACCGACCCATCCTACATTCATCTGGGGGATCCCCAGCGCCTAATCTGTGACTTGGACAGGCCGATGCGGGAATATGCCCACCACCGCTTCTTTCTGGGCGCCGGCAACCGTCCCAGCCGCACCGAGCATCTGTGGATGATGAGCCAAATGGCCCGCTGGGGGGATCTGCCCTTCCCCCGCAACTGGGTGGAGATTGTAGAGCGGGTATGTCAGGTGGGGGTGTTCAGCACGGCAGCCCGCGAGCTGGGGCTGGATGTGTCTTACCAGCGGCAGCCCATTCAGTTGTTCGATGGGATCCCCTTTAATGGTGAGGATCCCCTGGCCTACCTCAACAGTTTGGCGATTAAGCACGATATTTATGTAGCCGAGGTTGCCTTAGATCGTCGTCCTGTGTTGCTCTAGATACCCACTTGGGCGCCCTTGCAAAAGCACATTCCCCGTTGTGAGAAAATCATGAGTTGGAGCACCCTACGATGACTGCCCTCTTGACAACCTCTACCCCAGCGAACGTAGCCGCAGAACCCTACCTAAGCCTTGAGAATGTCAGCAAGACCTACTCAACTCCCAAGGGGGATTATCCCGTCTTGCGAGATATCAACCTCAGTGTGAACGAGGGAGAGTTTGTCTGCTTGGTTGGGCATTCCGGCTGTGGCAAAACCACCCTGCTGAATATGGTTTCCGGATTTGCCCAGCCCACCAGTGGCTCGGTGAAGCTGAAAGGGCAGCCGATTACAGCTCCTGGCCCGGAGCGCATGGTAGTGTTTCAAGGGTATGCCCTGTTGCCTTGGCTCACGGTTTATGAAAATGTTTATTTGGCCGTTCGGTCGGTATTTCCCCAAAAGAGCCAGTCGGAAAAGCATCGAATTGTGGAAGAACATTTGGATTTGGTGGGGCTGGGGGAAGCTGCTCAGAAATATCCCTCGCAAATTTCGGGAGGGATGAAACAGCGGGTAGCCATTGCTCGTGCGTTGGCCATCCGTCCAGAAGTGCTGATTTTGGATGAACCCTTCGGGGCCTTGGATGCCATTACCAAAGAGGAGCTTCAAGAGGAGCTGTTGCGCATTTGGGATGAACATCGCTGCACGGTTTTGATGATTACCCACGACATTGATGAGGCGCTGTTTTTGGCCGACCGCCTGGTGCTGATCGCGCCAGCGGGACGGAGTCCTTTGACCAATGGCCCTGCAGCCACCATCGGGCAGATCGTGACCATCCCCTTCCCGCGCCCTCGGGATCGCGAGCGGATTCTTGAAGATCCGCAGTACTACCGCCTGCGCAACTCGGTTCTCAGCTATCTCTACGGCCATGAAGCCAACCCAGAGGCGGCTTACCGGTAAATCCAACCTGGAGCAGTTGACGGAGCGAGAGGGCGACAAGGCAACCCAAAACCCAAAAACCACACACCTTGGCCATCAGGTGCAGCCCCTGGTCAGGCGATCCGCAAACCTCTCTTGGAACTCGCACACAACGCCGTGCAACCGCTCGTCCAAAACGGCCAGCGTCCGGGATGCGATATATGCTGACCCGCCCCTCCAATTCTGAACCTGCAGCTCTAGTGAATGAGGCGGCGCACCGCCCGCAGCAGTAAGGACTCCGTCCCGCTGGCGCGATCGGTGGGGGGAGGAGAGTTGGGATCCCAGCGAATTTCCAACTCAGGTGAGTCTTTGAGCACTTGAGGAGGGCCGGGCGAGGTGTGCAGGATGGCCACACAGCGCAAATTGCCCCGGTCTCGACAAAACTCGTGCCAGAGAGGGATAGCCTCGGGATCCCGGCTGACCACCAGGTAGTGGGAGCAGGCTTCCAGGATCGGCTGCTTTTGCGGATCCACCTTGCCGCCCACATCCACAATCACCAAACTCTTTTGCCGGCGCAAAGCCAGAATGGCCTGGGCATGGAAGCTGAAAAATTCGGGGGTAAAAGAGCCCCGGTACTGGTGCTTGAGGATCTTCGCCTCTTCTGGTGGCAAGTCTAAAGTCCAATTGCCTTCCCCATCCCAATGGGCCCGTTGCAGATAAATATCGGGATGCTCCGGCAGCAGAGCTTCGAAGAGGGCGCGGGCAAGACGGCTTTTGCCACTGTCGGGGGGGCCCACCACCATCACCGCCGCTGCCAATTCTGAACCCGGCCTTCCCTGCACCCAGGGGATGACCTGGCCCACCCGCACTTCGGGGGTATGGCTGGAGACCACCACCGCGCCCAAGCGTGGGTCATAACAGGCCACCCAACGGGTGAAGTGGCACTCATGCACCAGCCAGCCATACAGCCAAATGGGGGCCCGCCCCGTCAGAACCACCCCCAGCTGGGCATTGATCCCGGCAGGCAGCTGAAGCTGAGCCAAATCCTCTGGAAAAACCAGGCGATCCGGTCGGGTCAGCTCAATTTCGATGACCTGAAAAGACAGTTCCGAAGAATGGGATCTTCGAGGGTCCAAGGACTCCGTCCCGCTGGCGCGAAAGGACTCCGTCCCGCTGGCGCGAAAGGACTCCGTCCCGCTGGCGCGAGCGGCCAGACAGCCGGAAAGCAAATGCAGTGCCACAGCAGCCATGGGCAGATTTGACGAGACAGGTTGACTTCAGTATGGAAGAGATTGGAAGTGGGGGATTCCAAATCGTGGCAGAGTGGTCAGGCTCTCGTTTGCGCCTTACTTCAAAAAAATCCCTGGCCTGAAGTGCCATCAACTGGTCAACCCAAAAACCGAGGGAACTGTCGGATGAGCGGATTTGAGCTGCCTTTGACGGTAGAGGTGTTGCGCTGGCTGGCCGGCGGGCAGTTGGCGGAGCGCCTGGAGCGGGCCGTGCGCCTGTGGGTGTTGCTCGATTGCTTGTATGGCGAGGAGGGATGGCGGGATCTGCCGGAAACGTTTGGCTATACCCACATTCGGGATCGCTTGCTCTCGCCGTGGCATCCCAAGCAGGATCTGGCAAAAGGGATCCCTTCACCCTGTCCTGATGTTGACTGCATTTGCTGGAAACCCTTGAGGTTTTGGCTGAAGGATCCCAACCTATTGGCCGCCTTAAAAGCAGAAGTTCCGGATCTGGAAGCGCTGCTATCTGCTCAACCCTTTCACAAGACCCATCGCACACTGCGCAAAGAGCTGGATTACCTGGCTGCCCGGGGTTGGCTGCAACAAATTCAGGCCAACTCTAGGCGGAGAGATAATTTTCGCTGCCGTGCGCCGGGGGATCGTCCCCAACTGCCCGTATCTTCATCGGCTTTGACCTTATCGGGCCATCAACTGGAACAGATCTATCACATCCTCAGCGATGTGGCCTTTGTACATCCAGATGTGCAGGTTTTGCTGGATGAAATCTGGGAAAATCAAAGGGCTCCGTCCCGCTGGCGCGAAAGGACTCCGTCCCGCTGGCGCGATCAGCACTCGCAGCGGCGGCTTTTTGTCTGGTTTGAGTACATCCTCTCAGACGAACAGCAAGAACGGGTGGATGAATATCAAAGCCAGCTAGAAGCCCTTTGGGCCAACCCAGAAGCAGGGGTGATCGGTTTTGACTACGCCACCCGCCAACATGGGATCCGACACGTTCTCACTTACCCAGTCTGTTTGTTCTATGCCCGCCGCGCCAAGTATTTGGCAGCCTTTGGCCAGCTTCCCACCCCCGAAGGATCCCTGGGCTGGCACAATTTTCGGCTGGATCGGATCCAGTCTGAGCGCCTGGCGGTGATTCCCTGGGACGCTCCTTCCATTCCGCCAGAGCTGGCAATCCGCAAACGGCAAAAGAAGCTGCCCAGCCCAGAGGAAGTCCAGGCGGCATGGGAAGAGGCCTGGGGATCCGATTTTTACCTGCCCAAGGCATTGTTGATCCTTCGATTTTCCCCGGAGTTTGCCCGTCGCTATGTGGAAAGCACAGTGCGACATCCCACCTTCCAGCCCATTGCCTACGAGCGGATCCCGGCTTTGGTGCAGCAGGCAGTGGCGGATGTGCAGGAACGCCAACAGATTTTGAACATTCTCCGGCAAAGGCCGGCCAGCGACCGCTATTTTCGGGCCTGGGTGCGGGTGGGAGATACCAATTTCACCATGCGCCTGCGCGACTGGCGGCCCAACGGCGAGGTGATCGCTCCCCCGGCCTACCGGGAACAGATGGCTCGAGAAGCTCAGGCAGAGCTGCAGTTTTATCGCCCCGACCTGAAGCTTTCTTGACCTTCCTGCCCATGACCACCCTCTACCTAACCGAGCCGGGGACTGTGGTTCACTGCCAAAACCAAACCCTGCTCATTCGCCGCCGTGGTCAAGAGCAGCTTTGCCGCCTTGCGGAGGTGGAGCTGGTGGTGGTGTTGCCCGGGATCCAATTGACCAGCGTAGCTTTGGCCCAACTGCTGGATCGAGGCATCGAAACCATTTTTTTGCGTGCGGATGGCGGTTTTCGCGGTCGCCTGCAGGGATCCTTCTCCACCAACTCTGAGATCCGTCTGGCCCAGTATCAGCGGGCCTACTCCCCCTGGGGGCTGAGGTGGGCCAAGGTGATTGTGCGCGGCAAGATTCGCAACCAACGGGCAATTCTACAACTGCACAACCGGGCTACCCGCGGCCAAATTGCCCCCTTACAGGAGGGTATTGATGTTATCGCCGCCTACCTGCAACAGTTGGATCGCTCCACCGGGCCGAAATTGTAAAGTTTTGTGCGCGATCTGTCGGGGCGAGCCATCACCAGCCTGACTCTGCCGGCACAAGATTTTAAGGGAAACTTTAGATCTTTTGCCCCGATTGGCCCAAAAACGTGACACAATGGCCGTAGCAAGCTCAATTTCCCCGCTTGCGCTTGGCCGCGAGGACAATGTTAATATCTGTGTCGAGGAATCTCCGTACTCCCTCGCGAACGCACCTTGAAAACCTCATGAATTCAGGCTTTTCCGAGGGTAGGGTTGATCCCTACCTTTTCCCCGCAAGGGGACGGAAACGGGCGGGTGATAAAGAGATCCACGCCCTCGCGCACGATCAGCTCGTTGATCCCTACCTTTTCCCCGCAAGGGGACGGAAACTAGGGCCTCACGGCTACCATCTCCGGTTTTGACCTTCTTCACAGGTGTTGATCCCTACCTTTTCCCCGCAAGGGGACGGAAACGACAGAAGTGCTTTCGTTGGAGTGTAGATAGTTCCTGTTGATCCCTACCTTTTCCCCGCAAGGGGACGGAAACACATCATCAACCGTGTCAAACTCTGTGATCAAGTTGTTGCTGGTTGATCCCTACCTTTTCCCCGCAAGGGGACGGAAACGCTAGACTGACAGGATCTATGTTATTTGTTCTCTGCGTTGATCCCTACCTTTTCCCCGCAAGGGGACGGAAACAAGAAGTATAGTTCGTCAGCCCAGGGCGGATTTCGGTGGTTGATCCCTACCTTTTCCCCGCAAGGGGACGGAAACCTTGGCGGGAATACGAGAGAATACAGCAGTAGACATGACGTTGATCCCTACCTTTTCCCCGCAAGGGGACGGAAACCCTGAGCACTAGCCAGTGCGTGTAAGTTCTCATCCCGTGTTGATCCCTACCTTTTCCCCGCAAGGGGACGGAAACCTGCAACGAGATAAAGAAGTGTTGTCCGTTGACTAAGGTTGATCCCTACCTTTTCCCCGCAAGGGGACGGAAACAGGGCTACTGCCAGAACTAGACGCAGAGGAGGTGATCGAGTTGATCCCTACCTTTTCCCCGCAAGGGGACGGAAACACGAGGAAGTTTTTGTGGAATAATTCCACCAACATGTAGGTTGATCCCTACCTTTTCCCCGCAAGGGGACGGAAACGTTTGTTACCGTAAATGTAGCAGCGGATTTTCTTGTTGAGTTGATCCCTACCTTTTCCCCGCAAGGGGACGGAAACAGGAGGGTTCTAGGATGACGAATCCTAGTTTTGGGGTTGATCCCTACCTTTTCCCCGCAAGGGGACGGAAACTCAAGCTGGAGCTCCGCGACGTGCTTCTGGGTGACAACGCGTTGATCCCTACCTTTTCCCCGCAAGGGGACGGAAACTGCGGGGGGTTTTGTCCCTTGCCATTGTGGGGAAGTAGGGTGTGTTGATCCCTACCTTTTCCCCGCAAGGGGACGGAAACCTTTAGTTATTTATTGAAGTGATTGGAGTAAATCCTCCCGTTGATCCCTACCTTTTCCCCGCAAGGGGACGGAAACATACTCTGCCATTCCGTTTGCGTAAGCCAAGTATGCAGCGTTGATCCCTACCTTTTCCCCGCAAGGGGACGGAAACACGTGGCCTATTGACGCAAGCGGTGGAGTCTTCTAAGCTGTTGATCCCTACCTTTTCCCCGCAAGGGGACGGAAACCACGGGCCAGAGCAATCTCCAGCTCCAGGACCTTCTCCTGAGCGTTGATCCCTACCTTTTCCCCGCAAGGGGACGGAAACGATACTGCTACCCAAGCTCAAGGAGGTAGCATCCCAGTTGATCCCTACCTTTTCCCCGCAAGGGGACGGAAACAGACCCACCCTCGCTTCACTCGCCGGTATATCTCATACCGGGTTGATCCCTACCTTTTCCCCGCAAGGGGACGGAAACCCCATGAAGGGGTGTACTTCATGTAGCAGTGACGTAGGGTTGATCCCTACCTTTTCCCCGCAAGGGGACGGAAACGCGTTTTTTCATTGTCGTACTCCTTATTGAAAAGTGTGCCGTTGATCCCTACCTTTTCCCCGCAAGGGGACGGAAACTAGCCACCCGTCGTATTCCGATGGAATTTCGGGGCAGTCCGTTGATCCCTACCTTTTCCCCGCAAGGGGACGGAAACCGTTTTGGAACTTACGCAGTAAATCTGCGCGTTTGAGTTGATCCCTACCTTTTCCCCGCAAGGGGACGGAAACGGATCCCCACTTGGTGTACCGCAGCCAGCGCACCGGCGTTGATCCCTACCTTTTCCCCGCAAGGGGACGGAAACTCTAAAAATAAAAAGGCTGCCTTAGTGGCAGCCTTTGTTGATCCCTACCTTTTCCCCGCAAGGGGACGGAAACGTGAAGCCCAGCTCTTTTAAGACGTCTTCAAACCTCCCTGGTTGATCCCTACCTTTTCCCCGCAAGGGGACGGAAACGTGGTGGGGGTGGCAAGCCACCGCCCAGAAAGGGGTTGATCCCTACCTTTTCCCCGCAAGGGGACGGAAACAAGCTGCTCTAACTGCTGAACCTGAGCAAGAGACAGCTTGTTGATCCCTACCTTTTCCCCGCAAGGGGACGGAAACGTGCCGGGGCTTTGCAACCGTGCCAATTGATTTAGGGTTGATCCCTACCTTTTCCCCGCAAGGGGACGGAAACCACTGGCCGTTGATTGTTAACTCCGCTTCATGTTTTTGTTGATCCCTACCTTTTCCCCGCAAGGGGACGGAAACTACCAAATTGACTTATTCTGTTGTTTGGCTGTAATTAAGTTGATCCCTACCTTTTCCCCGCAAGGGGACGGAAACTTATCCGGGCAATATCCCGGATGTACTCGCAGCGCTCGCGTTGATCCCTACCTTTTCCCCGCAAGGGGACGGAAACGAAGTTTTCCACCATTGACTCTGCGCTCTTGGGGAATGTTGATCCCTACCTTTTCCCCGCAAGGGGACGGAAACATGGCTACTTCGCCCCTTTGGAGGTGGGGACTTGGCATCGTTGATCCCTACCTTTTCCCCGCAAGGGGACGGAAACTTTGAACAACCTTATCCCAATACGGGGAGGAGCTCAACGTTGATCCCTACCTTTTCCCCGCAAGGGGACGGAAACCCAGAGGACGGAGGGTTTGGGAAGTTTTGTCCTTACGCGTTGATCCCTACCTTTTCCCCGCAAGGGGACGGAAACATCTCGAGCGAGACAAGTCTCGGAAGTCCTAGAGCCTCCGTTGATCCCTACCTTTTCCCCGCAAGGGGACGGAAACACTAATTCCTCTCCTCTATCAGCCAATACAGTGTCTGGTTGATCCCTACCTTTTCCCCGCAAGGGGACGGAAACGTCCATGGCGGACAGGTTAGCTTGCATATTCAATTGTCCGTTGATCCCTACCTTTTCCCCGCAAGGGGACGGAAACGGCACATGCCAGTCGTAGCGGTCCTCAATCATCCAGAAACCGTTGATCCCTACCTTTTCCCCGCAAGGGGACGGAAACATTGTGCAGTATGGATACTGCACCGGAGGGATAGGACCGTTAGTTGATCCCTACCTTTTCCCCGCAAGGGGACGGAAACCCTTTGTAAATATTGAGCTCAGTCTGGAGCGAGACCCAGTTGATCCCTACCTTTTCCCCGCAAGGGGACGGAAACTTGTCCAGGACTCCGACTTCCTCTAGGTACCACCCGTCGTTGATCCCTACCTTTTCCCCGCAAGGGGACGGAAACGACAGCCGGACTACTGACCGATGCCAATATGGCGTCGACCATTGATCCGTTGATCCCTACCTTTTCCCCGCAAGGGGACGGAAACTAGAGAGAAGCGAGTAATGAGCAAAGAGAAGTGAGGTTGATCTCTACCTTCTCCCTGCAAGAGCATGCCTCTAACCCCCAAAACCCTGAACTTTGCTGAATTTACTGAGCTTTAGGCGGTTTGGCAAAAGTCATTGAGAGGGATATAGTAGAC
>NZ_JBSSAH010000023.1:0-45476 GCF_054058415.1 Thermostichus sp. MS-CIW-38
TGGACTCCGTCCCGCTGACGCGAACAGAGATAGGCAGGATGCGATCGCTTCTTTCCTGAACCATGTTCAGGAGAGTTCAGCGTGAATGTATCAGGCTCAACAAAGTACCTCAAGTCATCTAGGGAAGACTGCTCGACGAGTAGTCCTGGGATCCAGACTGGAGAGAGCGGCGGGCCAGCTTGGCATAGGTCTTCACCGTCTCGTAGGGCATCTCCAAATCAGCGGCGATCTGTTGTAAGCTCTCTCCACCTTCGCGGCGGGCCAGGATCGTCGCCCACAGTTGGGCAGTTTTTTCGGCGCGGGATCCCCCTTGTCGTTGCCGCTGGCTGAGAAAGAGGGCGCTCAGCTCCTCGATCCGCTGGGCCACCTGCTCTTCCCGGGAAGGGACAGGGGAGGCGGGTAGCTCTTCGGCCAACCAACCCAGGCGGGTTTGCCCTAGCCCAAAGGGGGTTTTGTGGCCGGTGCCGCAGTAGGGGGCAAGGTGGATCAGGGCTTGGAGCTGCTGCTGCAACAGCTCAGGCGCACGGGAGGAGACAGCCAACTGCACACAGCCGATGAATCCCGTCACGGATCCCTGGCGACCTGCGGTGGTTTTCACCGATTCCAGACGGTGCCGCTGGATGATCACTTCCCCATCCACCCAATCCAGAAAAGGCTCCGCCTCGATGGGCAGACCGGAAAAATCGTTCCAACGGCGCAGATAGCTGTGGAACAGGTTGCGAGGGATCGGCAGCGGCAGATGGTGGCCCCGGTGGCGAAAGCTGGTGGGCGAGACGAAAGAAAGGCTCCAGGAGCGGGAGGAAAGAGGCTGCTCCAACAGTTGACGATAGGTGCGCGGGGGGATCGAGATCTGCCATCCCAGGATCTGCAGCGGGGATCCCCGCAATTCCAGCCAGGTGGGCAGCCGTTGGCACCACCCTCGCAGCCACTCCACCACCGGCGGGTTGAGGCCGGTGATCCACCAGCGGAAGGGGAGATGAGGCGGGATCAGCGGTCGCCCCCCCTGCTCGCGGAACGGCCCCATCAGCCGGGAGAGGGTAAAAGGTTTCTCCGATTCTCCATCGTGCAAATAGGCCGATAGCTGCGGGTCTGTCTCTTGCACCTGGCTCAAGAACCAGGCGTGCAGCCCTTTGGCATAGTGGGGATCCAGCAGGTAAGACCGAGGAGCCTGAACTTCCAAGGTGATCCCCACCAACTCGGATCCCGTCGGCCACTTGCCGTTCGCTTCTCTATCAGCAGATGGCTCTGAGAAACTCAGCATAGGCACAGCCCATTCCCAGTCCACAGCAACAATCAACACAAAACCCAACTTTCCATTGAGAAAATTTTAGAAGGGATCCCTTCTTATTGGGTTTACTCTCGAATTGCCCGTTGTACAGGCAGAAAAAATCTCACAATCTGAAGAAAGCCTTGAAATCGTCTGCAACCCATCGCACTCGATCTATACTGCTAGCAAGCTAGAGGACTGAAAACCATGAGGCGAGAGCGTTTATCGGATATGGCTGAAACAATCGGTAACCTCAATGGCATCTCTCGGCTTGATTCGATTGGATTCGATTGGTTACCCACCCAACCGGCAAACCCTTTTTTGAAGGGCTTTGGTCTTCCGCGAAGGATTAAAAATCGAGGCCAATTGCCCCCAGCCTTTAGGGATCTGTCCGTCGCAGCCGATGGAAGCCCTGTCCAAGACTTGTCTTCCTTTTTCGCATTTCGCAGGTGCTGCTCATGACCCCTACTTCTGCTCCCTCTCCCGTTCCTGTTGCCTTGGCCTGGTGCCTGGCGTGGGGAGAACAGCGGGATCCCCAGTTTGCCCTGGAGACCTTGCAGCAGATGCGGGCCGCCGTTCGCGCCGACAACGAGGCCGGGATCCCAGAAGAGCTACGGCCCATTTTGGCTCAGGTGCGCCAATTTCAGGAGAGCATGGCGGCGAAGACCTTTCCCAGAACCCCGGCGGAGCTGCAATCCCGCTACCCGGAGCTGTGGCAGCAGACAACCCGCATCGGCTTGGTTTACGGGGGGGCCACCAAGATCAAGAGCTATGTCTTCGAGTCGGCCAAGCTGTCGGAAATCCGCGGGGCCTCCGCTTTGTTGGATCGCATTAACCTGGTGGATCTGCCCGCCTTTTTCGGGGATCCCGAGCAAACCTACCTGGGATGGGAAGGTTTGGGGAAAGAGTCTCAAGCAGAGCTGAGGGCCTATGTGGCCGAGCAGATCCGGCCTTGGCTGCAGCAGCACTACCCGGCTTTGGCGCAAGCCCTGATCCCGGAGCTCATCATCTACTCCACCGGGGGCAATCTCCTGGCCTTTTGCCCGGCGGCCCATGTGGACGATCTCTGTGAGGCCATCGAGCGGCGCTACACCGAAGAAACCCTCACCGCTAACGCCTGCGCCGTGGGATCCGCCTTTCGGCTGCTGGAACTGCGCTACGGCCTGTTGCGGGATCCCATCGAACGCACCCCCTGGCTGGATTGGCTGGCGCAACACAAAACCCATCCCCTGGTGAGAGCCTATTTTGGGGATGGCAGCGAAGCCAGATTTCAAGACCGCAAAAGTTTCAACGAGTTGGTGGGTTACCTGGCCGCCCGCTTCAACCACCGCCGCAACGGCAATCCGGATCCCGGTCGCCCCAGCCGCGCCCATCCCGCCTTTTTTGAAACCCATCCCTACCTGCGCCGCGACAGCACCGACCGTCGCCCTGCCATCGCCAAAGCCGACCTGGTCGATCAGCCCTGGCTCTCGGAAGCCACCGCTCGCAAAGCCCTGGTGGGTCGCCAGGCCAAGCGCATTGAAACAGGCAAGCAAGGGTGGTTCCGCAAGTTCCCCACCTGGGATCCCGGCTTTGTGGAAAGCTGGGTAGCGCGATTTGCCCGCTTTCTCAACTCTCCCGCCGGCGAGCCCTACCGGGAGCGCTATTTGCAGCCCCATCAGGGATCTGTCCAGGGGATCGGCGAGGCCCAATCTCTACGGGAAGTGGCCAACGCCAGCCTGGGCAGCCAGGGCTTTGTGGCTTACCTTTACGCCGATGGCAACGACATGGGGGGCTATGTGCAGCAGATCCAAACCCCAGAAGCCTACCGACAATTTAGCCGGGATGTTTCCGAGGCAACGGAAAAAGCCGTTTACCACGCCCTCGCCCAGCACCTGCAGGCCCATCGGCTGCACGGCCTATCCCCAGATCCGGAAACCGGCAGAGACCGCAACGGCGAGTGGATCCACCCCTTCGAGATCCTGACCATCGGCGGAGACGATGTGTTGGTGGTGGTGCCTGCCCACAAAGCCCTGGAAATTGCCGCCACCTTCTGTGAGCAGTTTGAGCAGCTCCTGCTGGACACCTCGGCAACCTATGCAGCTCAATCTTCCGGCAAGGTGCCTCACCGCTACCCGGCGGCAGATCGGAAGCTCTGTCGGCTCTCCGCCTCGGTGGGGGTGCTGATCGCCTCGGAAGACACCCCCATTTACTACGCCGAAAAGCTCACCGAACAACTGTTGAAATCCGCCAAGAGCTACGCGAAAAAGCTGAAGCCCAAAGACAAGGACTGCTCTGTGGCCACCATCGACTTTCTCTCGTTGAAGTCGGTCGCCCTGGTTGCCTCCAGCATCCAGGATTTTCGTCGGGAAGCTCTGGAGATCCGCCAGAACAGCCACACCCTCAAGCTCTACGCCGGCCCCTATACCGTCCCGGAAATCCACGGGTTGCTGAGAACGGTACAAGCCCTGCAGGAGGCCAATTTTCCTCGCTCCCAGCTTTATCAGATTCGCAGCTTCTTGGAAAAAGGCAAACGCACCGCCACCCTCAACTATCTCTATTTCCGCAGCCGCCTGGGCAAAAAGGGGCAGCCGCTGATGGAGGCTTTTGAGCGCACCTGGTGCAAGGCCAAAACCAACGACGGCCACCTTCCCCCCTGGATGTATGTTGAGCCACAGGTATCCTCGTCAACGCCAACCTATGAAACCATCTGGCGGGATCTGGTGGATTTGTACGCCTTTGTGCAAAAACAGCCCCAGGCCGAGGGTCGGCCCGTTCTGGCGGAGGTGGAGTGATGGTGAGACTGGCAGAGCTGCCCCAAGCGGGGCGAACGATCACCTCTATCCCTTTGAGGGCCACCCTCGCCTCTGCCCTGGCGGTGGGAGCCGGCGGCTCCAGCGGCTCCCTGGCGGATAAGCCCCTGCTCAAAGATGCCTTTGGCAGGCTGATCATTCCCGGCTCCCAACTGAAGGGGCGGCTGCGCCACGAGTGCGAGAAACTGGCCCGTGGCCTGGGCTGGGCCATTTGCCGCTCTCCCGACCCAGAGCGCATGTGTCCGCAGCGGGAGGGCAGCGCAGGAAATTTCCACCGCCCCGAATACCAGGTGGAGGGCTATGCCGGATCCCATTGTCTGGTCTGCCAGATATTCGGCAATCCGGCCCTGCCTGCCCGCCTGTGGGTGGAGGATCTCGTCTGCGAGGTGCCGCCAGCAGCTCTGGAACCAACCCTTCGCCCTGGGGTCACCCTCAACCGCCGCCGCCGCACCGCCGAGGATCAGCGGCTCTACCTCATTGAGACCTCTCCCGCGGCTGAGCTGACTTTTTCCGGATCCCTGCAGCTTTTGCCCGATTGCCCTTCCTGGGGCAAAACTCTCCTGTTGGCGGCCCTGCACCACCTGATCGCGCTGGGGGGCAGCAAATCCGCAGGTTTGGGCTGGCTGCACTGGGATCCTGGATCCCTGCAGGCTCTCCAGCCCACCGCAGCCGATTGGGCTTTCTTGGCCCAGGGAGGGAGCTGATGGAAGCCATTCAACTCACCCTAACGGCTCAGTCTCCCTTGGCCATCGGTCGGCAAAAGCCGGGCGGCTCCATCAGCGAGGCCCAGGATTACATTCCCGGCAGCGTGATTCGCGGTGCTCTGGCCGACCTCATGCTCAGCCAAACCCAACATCGCCCTGCCGAGGCGCTGGAAGGAGATTTGGCCGCCCTGTTTACGGCAGCTCGGCCTGCTGTGTTTACCCACGCCTATCCGGGATCCGGCAGCAAGGTCTTGCCGGCCACGGCCTTCAGCTCGAAAAACAATCCCGGCTTCCGCTCAGAGGCGGGCAAAACGGGGGTGTTCGACACGCTCCTGGATCGCTTCTGCTCACAGCGGCTGGGGATCCCGTTCGATCCCACAGAGCCGGACGGTTCCGGGGGAAGAGTGGAGCCCTTCGGGGGGTTCTACAGCCAGCAGGAGTCTGACCTGGGGCCCCGCTACGAACGAGCTGCTGTGTCCAAACGCCTGCTCACGCGGGTGGGGATCAACCGTCGCCGCGCCACTGCTGCCGACCAAATCCTCTACAGCCTAGAGGTGATGAACGAGGGCAAAGCCCGCCCCAATGGGCATCTGGAGCGCTCCCTTTTCAGCGGCTACATCTACCTGCGGGATCCCGAGCTGGCCGAGACCCTCACCCGCTACCTCAACGCCCACGCCCACCTGCTGCGCTTGGGAGGAGGGGTGTCGCGGGGATTGGGCCGGGTCAACGTCACGGCTCGGCGTCTGGCTGCTCCCCGGCCTTCCCTGGCCCAGCGGGTGGAAGCCTTCAACCAAAAGCTGCGGCAGCGCTGGCAACAATGGCAGGTGTTCGGGGATCCCTGGCAGCCCCTTCCGCCGGAGCGGCAGTATTTCTCCATTGGGCTGCAGTCGGGGGCCATTCTCAAAGAGCGCTGGCAACGCACCACCGTGCTCACCCCCCAGATGCTCCAGGAAGAGGCCAACTGCGAAGATGGATCCCTGGCTTTGGAGCTGGCCTTCAGCAGCTACGCCTATGTCTCCGGCTGGAACGCTGCCTGGGGTCTGTTCAAAGATGTAGAATTGGTAACCACGCAGGGCAGCGTCTTTCTGCTGAGCACCACGCAACTGGAGCGTTGGATCCCGATTTTGGCGGAGATGGAATACTGGGGGATTGGCGAACGCACTGCTGAAGGATTCGGCCAAATCGAAGTTTGCAGTCCGTTCCATCATCATTTCTGGGAGAACCCGCTATGACCTTCGCCACCAGCGAGATCACATCGGAACAAGAGCTCAAGATCCAACGGCAAATCCGGCTGGCCGAAGATGATCTGGTCGCCAGAATTCAAGCCGCCTTGGATAACTTCAGAGGTCTCAACAGATTGGAAGAGGCCCAATATCGCAACCTATTGCACGTGGCAGCTTCCACCGAAAGCTCAGAGGTGATCAAGAACTTTTTGCGCTACCAGGTGGGGCGCGATGACAAGTGGGGGCGGGGCAAAGACTCTTTGGCAGAAGCCATCATCAAAGACATCGACAACTGGATTCATCAAAGGGCTATAGCCATCGCCAGGGAAGCCGGAATTGAAAGAGCATCCCCCAAAGTCAACGAGATCAAAATTGACTTGATTCGGCGCTACCTGGGCTATGGGGCCCGCTACCTCAAGTACAAGCGAGAGGGAGGAGGATCCTAGACCGTGACCTACAGCAGTTTTACCCTTGAGAGAGCCATTTCGACCTTTCAGCTCAGGTCAAGAATCATCCATGGCCTGTTTGCAGAGGTTCCACCGACTGAGTGCTCCGATTACTTGAAAATAACCCTAGATCGCTATCTCGGCTTGGCCACCTCGGTCAACAGCGAAAAAGCCCGCTCCGAGTTTATCATCGCCCCTGTGCTGGGAGAGGTGAAGTACCTATGTCGGGATCAAATCTCGCTGTTTTCCGGCAAGGAATTCAACGTGGATCCCGAGAGGGGGTTGGTGGGCCTATGCGACTACATCATTTGCCTATCCCCTCTCCAACTCTACATTCAAGATCCGGTGGTGATTATCGTTGAGGCCAAAAAAGAAGACTTGATCGGGGGTCTGGGCCAGTGCGTTGCCGGTATGGTGGGGGCACAGGTCTTTAACAAGAACTCCAATTCTCAAGTAGACAGTGTCTATGGAGCAGTAACCTCAGGAACCAACTGGCGATTTGCAAAACTCGAGGGTGACCAACTCTTTATCGATGACAGGGAGTACTTTATCTCAGAAATTGCTCAGATCCTAGGGATCCTCTTGAGTTTTATTAGGGGCTCCGTCTCGCTTCGGGAATGGCAAACCTCTGCAGTACAAGCCTTAACTTGAGCAGCCATTTGAGGGAACAATGTTCGACGTTTTCAAAAACCGCTTGGAAATCACCGGCACCCTCACCACCGTGACCGCTCTGCACATCGGGGTGGGCCGCTCCACCGAACCCATCGGCTCGGATTTGCCGGTTCTCAAGGATGCGCTGGGCCGTCCGCTCATTCCCGGCTCCAGTTTGAAGGGGGCGATGCGCTCTCGCCTGGAAAGTTTCTTGCGGGGCATCAACCCAGAGCTGGCCAGGGATCCCGGCGAATTGACCAGCAGCGAGCAATTTCAGATCATCAACCAAATTAAAAATGACTACAAAGGGGACGATGCGGCTCTGACTCAAAAGCTCATTGAGGCCACCGACTGGGTCTCGCAGGTGTTTGGATCCCCTTGGTTGGCCGGCAAGGTGCAGATCCGAGATTTGCCCGTGGTGCCGGAAGCCTGGTTTGGCCAGTACCAAGAGCGGGATGGCGTGGCCATCGATCGGGATACGGAAACGGCGGCAGATGGCAAGCTGTACGACTTGCAAGTGGTGCCTGCCAGCACCCCCTTCCGGTTTCATGCCGTCGTCGAAAATGCCGAGGAATGGGAACTGGGCCTCTTGGCCATTGGCCTGCACCAATTGGAAACGGAACAGATCCCCCTGGGAGGGGGGCGCTCCCGTGGCTTGGGGGTTGTCCGCCTGCAGATCTCGGCAATCTATTGGTTCGACTCGGAAGGGGATCCAAGACGGCTGCTGGCCTACCTTCAAGAGCTGGTGGCCGGATCCCGACAGCCGCTCAGCCCGGAGCAGGCTGCCGCTTTGCGCCAAGACTGGGTGGAAGCCCTGGTTGCCAAATTAACAACGGCCTCTCAACGGCAATCGGTCGGCCCCCGCCGCTAGCCCTATTTCATGTCAGGAGGGATCCCGATGGTCTTCATGGACTCTACAACGGTTGGCGATACGGTCAGCGTTTTCCACCCCTATCGGTTGACAAACTGGACAGACTGCTTGCCGCCCCAAGCCCCTCAACCAAAAGCTCCTGTTCTGGTGTGAAGGATCCCAGGCTATGCACAAACGCTACGTTAACCATTGCACCCTCTGCCTCACCCTCAAGCCCGATGGCCCTGTTCTCATCAAGGCGGGCAAAGAAGGGGCTGACCCGACGAAGCCGGATATGGAGTTCGTCGAAACCTATCACGGCGGCGGGCGAACGGTCTATTTTCCCGGCAGCTCCCTCAAAGGGGCAATTCGCGCCCATGCGGAGCGCATCGTCCGAACGGTGGGCAGCGACAGACGTCCTGAGGGGGGAGGCTTCAAACTCTGGGCCAGCGATCCCCTCGACCAAAAGGCCAATCAATGGCTGGAAAAAATTGAAGAGCCCCACCAGGTTTACGCCCTTTCTTCCTTTACGGATCAGATGTTCGGCAACACAGCCATCGCCAGCCGGGTCCGCATCGAAGATGCCTATCCCAAGCCGGGAACCCCTCTGCGCCTGGAGGAACGTAATGGGGTGGCCATCGACCGCGTCTTCGGCTCAGTGGCGGTGGGGCCGTTCAGCTATCAAGTGTGCGTAGAGGGATCCTTTCAAACCAAGATCCACCTGAAAAACTTTACCCTGGCCCAACTGGGTCTGCTGGGACTGGCGTTGCGGGATCTGGATGAAGGCTGGTTTGGCATCGGCTTTGCCAAGTCCCGCGGCATGGGCACCGTTCGGGTTGAGTACGAGTGGGCGGTGGTGGACTATCCGGGCTGCCTGGTGGATGAGGCAAACAAGCAGATTCGACTGCTGGGATCCCCCCTGACCTGGCCACAGGGATCCCTGTTGGGGGCGGGCGAATTTTTAACCCCCGAAGAGGCAGGCAAATACGGCTTCCCCAAACCCGATTGCCAAGCGGTGCCGGTGGGAGCGGAGCCAATGCCTTTGGGATTTGGGGCGCGGCTGACCTGGGATCAGACGTCTGAGGCCAAGGTGGAACATCTGCTCGCCACCGCCGTAAACAGTTGGGCCAAACTCCTGCAAGCGGAGGCCAAAGCCGTATGAAACCAGCCTACGTCGCCTCCCTCAAGATTCAAGATGGGGCAGAGTCCTCGCTTTCCCAAGTGCTCTCGGCTTGTTTTTCCACTTCTGAAAAAACCTACTCCTTTCTGCGCTGGCCCCATCGAGTCAGCGGCATTCAGGTGGGGATCCCGGCGGATCCCGTCTGTCCAGAGGGGCAAGTTTTCTCCCAACAAGGGGAACTGCGCTGGAAAAGCACCCCCCACGGCTGGGATCTGCTGTATCTGGGGATCCAAGCTCCCCCGGACTCCTTTATCCCTCTGCCGGGAGAGTGGCGGTGGGAGGATCACGCAGCCGACCTGTACGGATCCCAAAATCGAGAAACCCGCTTTCCCAAGCCCCTCAGCCATCCCCAAGATCTCAAGGTGGGCCAGCGCTACTTCCGAGATGAGCGAACTGCCCGCGTTCACTTTATTGCCCTGATTCCGAGGTGACCATGACCCCCCAAGGCCCTCGCCCATTGCCCAACCAGGCCGCATCTGCAAGATCGTCTGCCGGCAACAGCAGTCGAGGTGGAGGCAAACCAACCGTGTTTCCCAGTGGAGGCAAACCAACCGTGTTTCCCAAACCCTACGAGCTGATCCCGTTTCCCACCCAGCGCCCCACGCTGGAGCGGCCCGCCGGCCACGCCCAGTTCCATCCCGATAGGTTGCACGGCACCCTCTTCCTCACCCTAACGGTGCAGACTGCCGTCCACATCTCCACCGGCCACTTGGCCTTGGGCAGCGATGTCGGGGTGAAAGGGATCCCGGTGCTCAAAACCATGACCACCACTCCCAACGGAAGGCTTAAAATCCAGGGCAGCTCCCTCAAGGGGGCCATCCGGGCCATGTACGAGGCGATCACCAACAGCACCCTTGCGGTGATGACGAGCCGGTACAAAAATCAGATCCCCCCGGAGCGGCACCCCTGCCGCAACAAGGAGCAGCTTTGTCCGGCCAGCCGCGTTTTCGGTGCCCTGAACTGGCAGGGATTGGTGGAGTTCAGGGATGCCATTGCCACCAGTGCCGGATCCGGCGGCGGATCCCTGCCCCCCCTGTACCGTCCACGCCCGGATCAGTGCAAAGCTTATTTTCAGAGGGAAAACGGCAGAGTCATCGGGCGCAAGTTCTACTACACCCACAGAAACGCGTTGCAGAACAGTTCAAGGGGAACGCCCACCCAGCAAGCGATACAAAACACAGTTTTCAAAACCCAAATCCACTTCAAAAACCTCACCCCTGCCGAGCTGGGCACCTTGCTCACGATTTTGGGGCAGGATCCCAACCATCCCATGCTGCTGAAGGTGGGGGGCGGTAAGCCCGTGGGCCTGGGATCCCTGCAGGTCACCCTCGACAAGATCGAGCGGCCCGGCAACCTAAAAGATCGCTACAGCCGCTACGATCCCCCAGAAGCCGATACCCTGGAAGGAAAACGCCTCCAAGCCTTTGTGCAAGAGCAAATTCAAGCTGCCCAGGGCTACATCTTGCCCGAACAACTCAAGCGATTGGCCGCCATCCTGAGTCCCACTGCTCTGCGCGAGCCGCCCACCGGAGTGTACTGAGGGTTCCCCCATGCTGTCAGACACTGTCGATCTCAGCCCCCAATCTTGGGATCTCGCCCACGGCATCGCCCTGACCTTGGCCAAGGAAAGGGTGGATGTCAACGAGTTGAGCAAATGCGTCGCCTATCTGCGCTCGGTTGCCCATCACCCTGACGCGGGATCCCGCTTTTTCCGATTCACCGGCGAGCTGGTGCGGGAAAATGGCCTATGCCGTACCCAACAAACCAGAAGGTACCATCAGCTCATTGACGAAACCTGCAAAAGGTACTTGCAACCTCTGCAAGACAGGCCGGCGGAGATGCTGCAGATCCTGGGCTGGGCAGCCCGGCTGGCTCGCTACTACAAGGATGGAGGGATCCCCATTGGCGAGATTTCACCACCTCAGGGATCCCAACCCAACGACAACTCCGGTCACAAGGACTCCGTTCCCCAAGGGGCGGGAAACAAATCCCAGGACGACAGACAACAACAAAACCATCAACACCAACAAGACCAGGCCCAGCATCAGGCCCGCAAAGCCTGCTTCCAGATCGGGCAAAAGCTGAAGGCCACCATCACCAACATCAAGGGCAACGAAGTCACCTTCCAGATTCTGGACACAGACACCAAGCTCACCCAGAAGGAGCCCAAACGGGCGGGATCCCTCTCGGTGGGGCAAGAGGTGCAGGTGGAAGTTCTGGGTCTAAAGGAAGATGGCAGAATCCGCAAGGCCAAGCTGCTCTGGGCGCAAAGCGGAACAGAGCCCTCGAAAAATTCGAGTTAACCGCCTATCATGCAGACCATCATCATGACTGTGGGCACCTCCTTGCTCACCAACCTTGACAAAGACCTGCAGCCGCAGCGCCCCTGGGTGGGACAAAAAACCATTGGGGATCCCCAGCGTGCTCTGGCCTGGATGAAAGAAGCAGACCTGGAATTGATCAGCGCCGAAACCAACACCTACTTGCGGCTGGATCCCACCTCGAATGATGCCTTGATTTTGCTGCACTCAGAAACCCCCGACGGATTGGAGTGTGCCCAGATTTTGAAGCTCTTTTTTGAGCAAGAGCTGGGTCAGCAGCAGGTCTCTTTGGTTCCCCTTCCCGGCATCAACTACGAGCTAGAGGGATCCTCTCTGGAGCGGATGGCCGAGCTGTTGAAACAGTTGGCAGAGAGCGCCAAGGGGATCGTCACCTTTGCCGCTACCGGCGGGTTCAAAGCCCAAGCCATGATCATGGCTGTGGTGGGCAGCCAATTGGGGATCCCAGTTTGCTACATCCATGAGCAATACAAGTCTTTGGTCTACCTGCCCTACCTACAGCCGGAAGTTCAGCCCCGGATCCCTCGGGCAGATCTCCCCGATTCAGGCCGAGATCGCTCCCAGATCATCCAAATCCGAAGCGATGCCAGCCATCACCGACCCCGCAGTTGGGCCAAAGTGGAAAGACTCCTGCGAGACATTCCCTGGGTGGATCTGGTTCGATACGATCCACACGCCTACGCTGCCCCCAAAAACAGCGTCAAAGCCTCAAACCGCAAAACCGAAGATGGCCGCCACATTCTGTGGATCCACCTCCACGAGAGCCAGGACACCCACCTCGCTGTCAGAGTAGAAACCACCGGCTACACCCCCGAGCACCTAGAGCTGGCTGCCACCGAATTGCGGCAACGCTTGGGCCGTCTGCTTTGAGTGTTTCCATGAATCCCGCTTCCCCAAAGGGAAGTGACTTATCAGGTATAGGGTTTTTGCTACGCAAACCTACATAAAATAAGGTATCGCATTCGGAACAACGGTTGATCCGGGTGGCGTGGAAGTTGCTTGCGGCTCAGGATCGGTTCCATTAACAGGAAATTACCGAGTACAGCGTATTCGCTTCGACCATCATCCGTTTCAACTACCCCTGCCAAAAGTGCCAGATCAGATCTAGATCATCACGCCTGCAGTTATTAAGCTTGTCTGAGACACATATTACGAACAACGCGAAAAAAGGAAGTAATATGGTAGAACATGAAAGCCTGAATACACCAACCAAACTTCTCCTAGTTGGAGTGGAGATCCTTTTTGTCTGTGCCCTGTTTCTCATGCGTCTTGGAGTCGCCGGTTGGCTTCTAATGATGTTTGGAGCGCTGCTTATTTTGCTGCTTACTTTATGGGCATTTGTGCATATAGCTTTGATGATCACATTCATTAGCGTTTTTGAATCAAGAAAGAGCGATATTGCGCTCTACCTCGCGACTCATTTTTTCTATCTTTGGGCCTGGTTATTTCAATTCGATGGCGATGATACCAGTGTAAAGTGGACTATTCGTCTCCTCCCATGCACGAACTTTCTGGAGCCTCTCCTCCGGAAATGGGGCGGAGTTCTATTTTTAACCACGAGTATCGCTACATTTGTTTGCTATTTGATAATCTTCATTTTAATAGTTATTCGCTTGGCTCGATTAATTTTCCATTGAGTTTTCATTAATTCCACTGCCCCGAAAGGAAGCGACTTCCGCCGATTATAACCCTTGCCCAGAGCGGGATCCAGGGGCCTAGATCGACAGGGTCTCGTTTAAGGACTCCGTCCCGCTGGCGCGAACGGCTGCAATTTCCCCTTATTTTTCTCCGCCGAGGGGCCTGAAACCCTTGCCCAGAGCGGGATCGACCGGGTCAACGGAAGAATCAGGGTTTGAGGCTTGTCGCCGACCCTGTCGCTAACCATGTTGGTGTAGAAATTAACATGGATCCCTGTGTGGAGGTTGCTGGGGAGCTGCTCCTGAGACGCTGAAGCAGAGGGCCAATGGGGCGAAAAAAGGACTCCGTCCCGCTGGCGCGATGAGAGGCTAGGGAGCAACGACATAGCGATCTTGGGAGAGGCGCTCGTTACCCCGATACACGCTCACCTGCAAATGCTGGGGATCCAGCCGGTGCCCCTCTACACGGATGGGTGGGATCCTCAGGGCGTGGCGGGATCCCCGTCCCAGCACGGACACAATCAGGTTTTGGCCGCGGATCTGAACTCGTAGGCGCACCGGCCAGGGGAAAGGGTTGCGCAGCTTGAGGTCGGCCAAGCCGTACCAAACGGTGGCATCTAAGCCAGGGGGCACCGACTCTACCTGCCGGTAATGGGGGTGCCTCTCCACCACCTCCAGCCCTGCCAACAGAGCGGCATTGTAAAGGCTAGAGGACACCTGACAGATTCCTCCCCCAACCGAATCCAGGGTTTCGGCCACCATAAACACCGGCGCGGGCACATAGCCTCGTTCCAGGCTGCGCGGCCCCACCACTTGGTTGAAGGAAAAAATCACTTCTGCCTGTTCCTGTGAGCGTGTCGCAGGCATGATGTAAACTCCATCCAGGCTTTGGACGGCTCGGCGAATGTTGTGGAGCTGAGAAGGGGTACGCTCCCGCAAAGAAGTAACGTATTGGCTTAGGGTTGTTGGCGTGGGATCCGTCCACCACAAGGCCAGAAGGGCCAGTAGCGCCCCCACCAGCACAGCCAACCTCCGCAGGTCAACCCTTCCTCTCACCTCACACCTTGCCCGTCAGAAGGGGTTTCAAGGACTCCGTCCCGCTGGCGCGAGCGGGCAGTTGGCGGGAACCGGTCGCGACCAGCAGCTCTTGGGCGCGGGTACCTGCCGGCAACGTGCGGGATGGGCGTAGGGCCACCAGAGCAGAGCCTTGAGCATCCACCTGAAAGTCACCACAGTGGAGGAACTCGCCATTATCCAGCTTGAGCCAGAGGGAGTAGCGCTCCCCCGCCACCGGTTGGGGCAGATCCCGTGCGGCCAAGATAACCTCCTGCCAGTCTCCTGGGCGAAACAGCACATTGGCCGTCCCCACCTCCCCCTGCAAATGCACCAGACGGGATCCCGGCTGTTGCAGGAGATGAGACAATGCTCGCACCGGCTCTAACTGGGCTAGTTGCAGTGCTTGCCGCAGTCGCCAGTTGTCTAAGCTGAGCAGAACCAAAATTGCCGCCACCAAGCCTCCCAACCAGCGCCACCCCACCCCAAAAGCAGGCAGTGGAGAGTGAAGGGGGACTGCCATCTCCTGCTCGCGTAAGCCGATAGCCCCCACCTCTGCCATCACCTGGTCGCGCAAGCTGGCAGGCGGGAGTACTCCTGGCAATCCGTAGGGCAACAATTCCAAGGTTTCTTGCAAGGCTTGCAGTTCGGCCACCAGCCGAGGGTCTTGAGTTAGGCGTGCCTCTAGAGCACTCGCCTGCTCGGGAGACAAGTCCCCCAGCAGATAGCCGGCCAGTTCTTCCCGTTCCTCTGTTAAAGGGGGCGAGGTGGATAAGGACTCCGTCCCGCCGACGCGAAAGGACTCCGTCCCGCTGACGCGATAGGACTCCGTCCCGCTGACGCGATCAGACATGGCCATCCCGACACCAGAACTCAACTCCAAACCTAGGACTCCGTCCCGCTAACGCGAGCAGAAACCCAGAAGGGCGCGCAGGGATCCCCGCAATTTGCAGAGAGCTTGGCGAGAGCGGGTCTTAACCGTCCCCAACGGGATCCCCAATTGGCGAGCAATGTCCGCCTGGCTTAACCCTTGGTAATAGAGCAACTCCAGGATCTGCCGTTGGTTTTCGGGCAATTGGCTGAGGGCCGCTTGCACCGCTTGCCGCCGCTCCTCGATGGAAACCTGCTCAAAAGGGAACCGAGTCTTGCTAAAGGACTCCGTCCCGCTGACGCGATCGGCGCTGGGAATGGTCTGCCAGCGTTTCAAAAGAAGTTGGTGGCTGCCCTGAGAACGCAGACGGTCAATGGCCCGCGAGCGGGTCAGGATGCACAAAAAACTGCTCAGGGATCCCCGCCGCTCGCGCGACTCGGACGGAGTCCTTGGATCACAGCCAACCTTGCGCCACAGCTCGACAAACACCTCCTGAGTCAGGTCTTCTGCCTCGGCCACGTGGCCCAGGATCTTGAAGGCCAGCCCATAGACCAAGCCGGCATAGCGATCGTAGAGCGCAGCCAGAGCAGCAGGTTGCCCCGCCTTGAGCGCTTCCATCAGCTCCCAATCGGCGCGGGATGACCAATCTCTCACCCGCTCACGCCAGCGGGACGGAGTCCCTGGTTGCTCACCCATGCTACACCCAGTTTCGCCCCACACAACTAGAGGATAAACCTGCCCGATCGCGCCAGCGGGACGGAGTCCTTAAGTCTACCCCCTCAGCCACGACGGGCCGCCCATTCCAGGCTGAGCAAGGCTGTGTTCACCAGCAAGGCCAGGGATCCCACCGCCAGGGATCCGGCCCAGATCTTGTCGTAGCGACCGGCCTGGGCAATGCCATCGAACAGCAGGGTTCCCAGTCCCCCTGCCCCAAACTTGGCGCCCACGGTGGCAATGGCAATGGCCACAATTGCCGCCAGCCGCAGCCCTGCCAAAACAATGGGCAGCATGAGCGGCACCTGCACCTGCCACCACCGTTGCCAGAGGTTCATCCCCATGCCCTTGGCAGCTTCCAGGATGGCAGGCTCGACCGAGCGCAGGCCCACGCAAAAATGGCGCACCAAGATCACCTGCGTGTAGATCACCATCGCCACCACCACCGAGCGGGCATTGAGGCCAAGCCAGGGCACCAACAAAATGATCAAAGCCAGGCTGGGCACTGTGTACAGGATGCTGAGGATCCCCATGACCGGCAGGGCCAACCAGCGCACGTGGTGAACCAGCAGAGCCAGCGGCACCGCCAGCACCACCGCCATGCCCAAGGTCATCCCCACCATTGCCAGATGCTCTTGGGTGAGCTGCCACATCAGGCCGGGGTGGTTGAGGAGATAGCTCACGCGGATCCCCCCTCCAGCATGGCCAAGCTGCGAATGTGATCCAAGGTCAAAACGCCGATGGCCCGCCCGTCCTCCCACACCGTCAGGGCTGCCGCCCCTGTGCGCAACAGCAGGGACAAGGCTTGCCGCAAAGTGGCCTGGGGCCTCACCATCGCTCCCTCTTGGATTTTGTGGTTGTGCGGGATCCCGGCCATCGCCGTTTCCACCCGCAGCACACTCAACTGCCGTACCATGTCATCTGCCCCCAGCAGTTCCCTGACAAAGGGAGTAGCCGGCTGGGTGAGCAGCCGAAAGGGAGTGTCGAACTGCACCACCCGCCCCTTCTGCATCACCAAAATGCGATCCGCCAGGCGCAGCGCCTCTTCCACATCGTGGGAGACGAACAGGATGGTTTTTTTCAATTGCCGTTGCAGGCGCAGGATCTCCTCTTGCAGCTTGCTGCGGGTAATGGCGTCGATGGCCCCAAAGGGCTCGTCCATCAGCAGCAGCCCTGGATCCCCGGCCAGCGCCCGAGCCAGACCGACCCGCTGTTGTTGTCCACCCGACAGTTGGGCAGGGTAGCGGTTTCTGTACTCATGGGGGGGCAAATTAACCAAGCTGAGCAGCTCGTCCACCCGCTCGCGGATGCGCTCCTTCGGCCACCCCAAAAGTCGCGGCACTACCGCCACATTCTGGGCCACCGTCATGTGGGGAAACAGCCCCGATTGCTGGATAACATAGCCGATCCGCTGCCGCAGAGCCGTGATGGGAAACTGGCGGATATCCCGCCCGTCCAAGCGAATCTGCCCCTGGGTGGGATCCAGCAAGCGATTCACCATTTTCAGAAGGGTGGTTTTGCCGCAGCCAGAAGGCCCCAGGATGACCACCAACTGGCCCGACTCCAGGGAAAAACTGCACTCCTCCACAGCCGGCTGGGAACTGTGGGGAAAGCGCAGCGATACCCGCTCGAACTCGACGGTGCTCACCTCAGGGTCTCATGCAACAGGCAAGGTTATTTCTTGAGAATGCCGGCTTCCACCAAGAAAGTTCTGGCCACCTCCGCCGGCTCCTTGCGGTTGCCGCTCACCTCGTAGTTCAACCGCTGCATCACCTCGTCCGTCAGCAGGGGGGAAAGGGCATTTAAGGCAGCGGCAATGCCGGGGTTGGCCTCTAGGGTGTCCTTGCGCACCACCGGCGCCACCTGGTAGGGGGGGAAAAGCTGCTTGTCATCCTCCAGCAGCACCAGGTCAAAGGCGGCAATTTCTCCATCGGTGCCGAAGGCCACTGCCACATCCGCTTCCCCATTGACCAAGCCCTGGTAGCGGAGGCCGGGATCCACTGCTTTGTAGGCCTTGAGCCGGAAATTACCGTAGACGGCTTGGATCCCAGGTAGGCCATCCTCGCGGGCTTGAAACTCCGGCGGCCCGATCATCACCAGCTCGCCCGCTTTGGCCACCATGTCCGAGATGGTGGCAATGCCCAGCTCAGCCGCTCTGGCGCGGGTCATGGCCAGGGCCTGGGTGTTGTTCAGGGGGGCGGGATCCAGCCAAATCAGTTGGAACTGGCTCTCGTACTCGCGGGCCACCGTCGCGTACACCTCTGCCGGGTCGCCGCTGCTGGGCAACTTGAGCACTGTCAGCAGGCCAGTGCCGGTGTACTCGGGGTAGAGATCGATCTCGCCGCTCAACAAGCCCGCATGGGCTACCGGTGTTCCGCCCAGGTTGAGCTTGCGCTCCACCGTGAACCCTGCCGCCTCCAGGGCTAAGGCGTACATTTCCCCCAAAATAAACTGCTCGGTAAAGTCCTTGGAGCCGACGGTAATGGGCTTGGCGAGGCCCCCTAAGGACTCCGTCCCGCTGGCGCGATGGGGAGTGAGAACAAGAGCTGCCAGCCCCGACAGGGCCAGCAAAGCCAAGCGACGAGTGGTTTTCAGCATAGGCAAGGGGAGAAGGGATCCCAGGCTAATGACAAGAGGCCCTGCCGAGAGCGTTCCGGCCTGGGCCAGGAAGTTTCGACTGTTAAGTCACCATTAAACCATTATTTTCCCTGAGCCGTAACTGCAAGAACCAACCGTAGAGATCGCCAGTACGGTCACTGCAAGTTGGTTTGAAATAGCCCAAGTGTAAGGACTCCGTCCGAGTAGCGCGAAAGGACTCCGTCCCGCTGGCGCGATCAGCCTCCGCTGGGGGCCGGGAAAGAGCCTGTTACCGCCCGGATCTTCTGTCGTCGCCCGGCTCGCTCGATCTCCAGCTCCAGGGTGCTGCCCACCTCAGTGCGCTCCACCTCCTGTTGCACCTGATCGGCTGTGGTTACGGCACGACCATTGATGGAGAGAATGACATCCCCAGACCGCAGCCCTGCCCGTTCCGCTGGGGATCCCTGGATGACTTCGCCAATCAGTACACCCTGATCCACCGTTATCAAAATGCGGCTATTGGGATCCTGGTTGAGGCGCTCCTTCAGCTCTGGAGTCAGCGTGAGCATGCGGATGCCCAGGTAGGGGTGATCCACCTTGCCGCGAGTGATCAACTGATTGGCCACCCGCTGGGCCGTCTCAATGGGGATGGCGAAGCCCAACCCTTGCGCTCCCTGGATGATGGCGGTGTTCACCCCTATCACCTCCCCTTGAGCGTTGAGCAGCGGGCCGCCGGAGTTGCCGGGGTTAATGGCCGCATCCGTTTGGATAAAAGATACCCGCTTGTCAGGCACCCGAATCTCCCCGCTGGAACGGCCCAAAGCGCTGATGATCCCAGCCGTAACGGTGTTATCCAAACCCAGGGGGTTGCCGATGGCAATGGCCCACTGGCCCGGCTCCAGGGTTTCCGAGCGCCCCAGCTTCACGGTCGGCAGGTTCTGGGCGTTGATCTTCACCACGGCGATGTCCGTAACCGGATCCGAACCGATTACCTGCCCATCAAAGCTGCGGGTATCCTTGAGCGTCACCGTTACCTTGTCGGATCCCTCGACCACATGGGCATTGGTGATGATCTGGCCGTCTGGGCTGATGATGAACCCAGAGCCGGTTCCCTGCTGTCGCCGCTGCCGAGGGATGGAAGGGATCGCTTGGCCAAAGAAATCCCGGAAAAAGGGATCGCTGAAAAACTCCTCCGGAAAAGGGGCAGGGGCGCGCACCGTCCGCTCAGCATCGATGCGAACCACCGCCGGCCCCACCTTTTGCGCCACATCGGCGATGAAATTCAGGTTCAGTTGGGGCGGGGTTGCCGTCGTCTGGGCAGATACCCCCTTGCCCCCCACCAGAGCCGCTCCCAGCCCAATGCCCAGCAGCACCAGCAGCACTGACGAGAGAAGAGACTTCCAAGTGGAGATGGCAAAAGGCTGGAAAGAGGATTGAGCAGGTTGGGCGGAAGCTTCTGACCCGGGAGAGGGCTGGCCCGGCATGGATGTGCTGCGCTTCATAGCTACAAGAAGAGGGTTGGGATGCTGCAAGACTTCGGCCCCACGCAGGGGAAGAAACCTAGAGCCTAATCTAACATGGACAGCAGGGATCCCAGAGTGGGCAACCCTAGCGTTTTTCCGTACTTCTATCTGGAGCGAAGAGCAGCGGAATCTGCTCACCCAAGGTAGCCCATCTCCCATTCAGTTGGCTTTGATCACGATAGTGAGGCCAGGAAAGCTTTTGTTCCCGACTTTGGCCGGTTTGCAGCTAACGTAGGAATAATGAATGGGGGTAAGACCATGACCAACCCAGCCAGCCGCCTGTTGGCTCCTCTGCTTGGCGGATTGCTCTCAGCGCAGATGGCCGCCCCAGTTTTGGCCCAAATGGGGCCCTTGCCACCACCGCCTGCCGGTGAGGGATGGCGTCCTGTGAATCCTCGCCCCCTTCCCCCTGGCCCTCAACCCCTGCAACCTGGCCAGCCCTTTCAACTGCAAACCACGTTGCTATTGCGCTCTGGGGATCTAATCCAAGCGGTGCATCGCTCTCCAGAAACCCTCTTGATTGCCCCTGGGGAAACCCGTGCCGTCAGCCTTAGCTTGGATACCCCTCTGCGGGACATCTACGGCAACATGGTCGTCCCGGCGGGGGCTGTTTTGGAAGGCCAATTTCAGCCGGTGAGCGGCGGCACCCAGTTTGTCTCGCGGGCCCTGATTTTCAACGGCCAATCCTACCCCCTCTATGCCCAGAGCCAGGTTATCCCGCTGCGCAAGGATCCCCGCCACACTTCCGGGGAAGCGATTGTGCAAGATGCCTTGATTGGGGCAGCTGCGGGGGCCATCTTGGGAGGCTTGTTCGGCGACCGGGTGATCTCGACGGAGAAAGTGCTGGGCGGAGCGGCGGCAGGGGCTGTCATCGGCAATGTAACGGCGCCGGAAGTGGCGGTGATCGACGCCAATGCCAACTTGACGCTGACGGTCACCCAAGATTTTCAGCCCTACCTGCCCTAGCGAGCTTCTGAAAACAGCTCTGGCCCTAGGGACTGGCGGTGAGCCGATCCAGAATCTCCTCGTGGGAGAGGCCCTTGCGCACCCATTCCTCGCAGTGGTGCAGCCGCTGAGCCGTGCCGATGAGGAAGCGGTTGAGATCGGCCCCCAGGGATTCGCAGGTGGTCTGTACGCAGATGAGATCCCGCCCCGAAAGCAAGGAGAAGAGGCTGGCCAGCATTCCCGCCTCCAAATATCCGGCAGGCTCTCGCCGTGCAGAAGGTTCCTCCGGGTTGAAGCTGGCGCGAGCGGCAAGGGCAAACCCGGAATGGCGGATCCCGGCCTGAACCAAGCCGTGGTCGGCGGCGGAAAAATCCAGCTCCAGGCGTCCCCAGCCGTGGGTAGCCCAGAGATCGCTGAGGGCATCCAGGAAGATCCCCATCGGCAATTCCTGCAGCGGCTGCTGGTAGTAGCCGGAAAGCTCGTCTTCAATACGGCGGAAAAACGCCTCTCCCCAATCGCGGCCACAGTTGTAGAGAATGACGCGGGTGGCTTGGCCGGTTTCGTAGCGCAGGCCGGAGTAGAGAGCTTCCAGCAGGGGCATGGGAAAGGCCGCCAAGCGGTATCCTCCGCGGCTGTAGAGCAGTCCGGTGTGGATGTCGGGGCGGATGTAGTGGGCGGGGCTGAAGCAGTGTCCGGGCAAGATCTGGTCTTGCAGAATCTCTTGCAGGGTAGTCATGGCTATTCTCGCAGTCAGGTGGACAAGAGGGCGGGGATGGATAGATTGGGGAGCGGCTGGAATTTTTGGCGTGAGGGAATGAATGATTAAGGAGTGAGCTGTATAAGCTGTATACAGTAAATCGGGAGAAGGAGGTCGCTATCGGAGGGCGCAGGGAACTTTGGTGAATAGATTGAGGGCGAATGGACTCAGTTAACCAGCATGGATTTGGCCAAAAGCAGATAAGGGCGGATCATTTCGCTCTCTTCTGCTCCAAAGATGTGGGTCAGGGAGTCGAGCATTAACTTGTAGGCAGGCTGGCATTGGTCGCGCATCTTGAAGGATTTCAGGATCGTCTCCAGCCAGTAGAGCAATTTATCCCTCAGGTAGTCTTCGTCGTTGAGCAGCATAGCCATGCAGCAGTAGCGCCACACCATGCTCAGATCCCGGCGGCAGCGCTCCCAGGCCAGGTGACCATGCTGGCGGATTAAATTCGGCATCATCGGCTGAAACTTCTCCATCACCCGATCCAGCAACTCTTGTTCTTTGGCCTGCAGAACCTGGTAAAGGCGTACCCGCCTCGGGATCCCTTCCACGTAGGCGTGTAGAGTTTTCAACTCATCTGGGCGCAGATAGCGGCCCTCACTTTGGTGCATCAGCTCGGCAACCCTTGAATTCATAGATAGAGCCTCCTTCAGTGGGCTTCACACAAACATTTCCGCCAAGGTGAGAGCCCTCTCCGGCGGAACTGTGGGCAGGTCAACCTCGGCCTCAGACCTAGAAGAAGAGGGGGAAGGGAACTGGGCCTGAGAAGTGGCGCAGACAGCTTGTAGCTCTTGCCAGTAGGGGGCAAGCAAACCCTGCTGATCCGCTGGCAGGGATCCCTGAACCACTGCCCGTAGCTGAGCGAGCGCTTGCGGCAACCCTAGGTACTGTTCCATCGCACCAAGAGTTACCTGCTGCACAGGGGTGGGATCCCCCAGCAACAGACTCAGGCCCAGGGAGCGCAAACAAAAGGCCAATTGACGAGCCAAGAGGCGCTGAGCCGGGGTTAGAGAAGGTTCTGCCCCCTCTCTGGCGGGATTGCTGCTGGGCAACGCTGTCGCGACGGGGGTTGGCCCCTGCTGTTGCAAAACCTTTTGGATCCAGGTCAGCTCTTGCTGTTGTAAGACTTGGTAGAGCTCCAGCCGTTCTTCAAAAGAGAGCGAGTAACGAATCAGGTCTTGCAGATCGTCGGGTGTTAGGTAACCCCCTTCTCGATCGGCAATGCGCTCCGGCCAAGAGTGAAGGTCATCCATGGGTGAAGTCTCCTTAAAAACAGAGGGCAAAACAAAACCGAGATCCCTGAACAAACCAGAGCTAGAGCAAAGCTCCGCCAAACAAGGCGGCAAAATCCTCAAGGGTAAAGGGATCCTCCGCTGGCAATTCCGGCACCGGCTCCACCCATGGGCGGATGCCCGACCAATTGAAGCCGGCAAAAAACTGGCCCACCGACTGGGCAAAGAGCATGGGGGACTGCGGCGGCGGCTCTTGAGCAAAGGGAGCCTTGGCCGGGGGTCGGTTATCCCAGTTCAACCCCTGCAAGAAGAGCATCAGGGGCTGGGTTAGATCTCGAGCAGGATCTAGGGTGAGCATGTCAGCTTCTCCAAAGCGCTGAGGAACGACAGAACCACAAGCAAGCCTTACATTTGCTGTAAACGCTGCTCGATCTCGCGGGCGCTGGCCCCTTCGGTGATCCAAAAATTGGCGGCATCAATGCGTTCTTGCCCGCCCAACAGGAACTTGCAGTAGGTTTCCCCCATGGCGTAGCACTGGATCTCGATGCAGGCCAGCTCGCGGGAAGTCATAGCGGTGAAAAACCCGGCAAATAGCCCGGCATAGAGATGGCAAACCGGCTTGCCCACATCCCCTAGGGTGCGAGCCACCATCGAGTCAAACAAGTTGATAAACAGGAAGCCTTTTTGTTTGGATTCGGTTTCCACCTCCCACTTGCCCCAGCCCTGAGCCGTAAAAGGCCACCACCAAGTCTCCAGCAAAAACAAAAGGTTGGACTGTTTTACGCCAATCCCATACTCCCGCTCGTACCACTCGGAGAAGTGCTTGGCATCGCGGATGCCCCAATCTCTGCCAATGGTGTACATCACCGCCGCCGAAGCATCTCCCACTTCCCGTTCCAGGCCTGTTTGCAAGCCCACAATAAAGTCTTCGCTCAACAGCAGATTTTGGGTGTTGTTCCAATCGATAATCGTGCCCTGATCTCGGTTGAAGCGAAAGAAATCGCGGTAACTGTAGTGGGCATGCTTGTCGCGGCCCACAGGCAGGGTGACTGCAGGACGGGGATCCGGTCGAGATGTGGTGGCCATGGCGCTCTCCTGATAAAAAATGGATAATTCTAGATTGCAAAGCAACAGGATTTGGTGGGATTTGTAGGGATCAACTGGGCCAGACAATGCCAATGAGTCAACAAAATGAATGGCTAAGCATTCGATAAACTTGGTCAGCTATCTGAGGGATCCAACATTGTTCAATCCTTGGTTGATTGTCTATAAGTTGTCTATAAGACAATGCCCGCTGAGCCCAAGGGATCCCTGAATATCGACAATCCATCAAACTTCCCGAGTTTGGGCCAGCGTATTGCCAATGATGCGGAAGTCCTCATTTTCTAGCTGCTTAACAGTAGAGCGAGTGATGATCTTGCCCTGCTCCACCAAAACCTTCCCCGTCCGTGGGTGCAGCAGGTCTTGTTCGGCCCGCCGACCGATGAGCACTTCGATATCCCTCAGCGAGTTCACGTACATCCCCGGCGGCAGCTCCACCACCACGCCATCGGAAACCACCCGCGCCTGACAGGCCAGCCGGGAATTGCTGCGGGCGCTGGTAATGGTCTCCAGAGTCTTGGCCTCGCGGGGGGTGATGGGAGTGAGGCTTTCCATTCCCTCTTTGACGTAAACATGACAGGTGGCGCAGAGGCCGCGACCGTTACATTCCCGCGAAACCTGCAGCTCCTCCGACAAAATGGCCGACAGCAGATTGCTGTAGGTATCGACCTCTGAGACGCGAGATAAAGGCTCTAGCCGGATTTGTTTAACCATAGACGGGATCCACATTAAGGGCAGACAAAAAACCCCGGCGGGCAGGATCTACTGCATAAGCAACGCAAACCAATCACAAAAATTGATTGATCCCTTCCCCTGCAGCCCCCTTGCAGGTCTACAGCAACACCTGAGTCCCCAGTCAATCAAACCAGAGCACTTCACCAGAGCACTTCAAATGATGAGCCCTGCACCTGTGACCCTGGGAGAGGCTGCATTCTTTACTTAACTTATATTCTGGATCTGGAGCAGGTTATTCTGGATGGAAGTGTCATAATACTTAACTACGAATAAACACGGAATTTTTTTATCGGCTAGAAAGTTACAAAGTGAAATCACGTAAATTGGAGAAAATGACAATCCTTTCGTAAATATTTATCGCAGATCTCCCCCGGTCGTTCTGTCGGCAAGGTAAATCTTAAGTAGAACCTTCACGGTCTTTTATTGGCAATTTTGTTACAGAAGGATGTGCTGAAGTTTGCCGTAAAAGCGTATTGAGCCATTCGCTACTCTCTTGGCCATTTCTTTAAAATAGCCCCTCGTTTTGTCTGTTTTTGTCAGTTCTGTCGATTGGGAGCTAGGGTTATGGAATCGCGCCAGCGCCGGCAGGATCCGCAAACGTTGCAAAACCTGTTGCGGGCTGCCTACCAACAGCTTTTGGAACGCCAGCCCTACCAGCACGAGAAAACAGGAGAGCTGGAGAAAATCGAGCAGGACTTCTTGCGGGGGCGGATCGGGATTAAGCGCTTGGTTCGCCAGATTGGGGGATCCCGTCTTTATCAGCGGCTGTTTTTCAGTGCCGGCTGCAACACCCGCTGTGTAGAGCAGGGTTTCAAGCACTTTTTGGGGCGGGCCCCGGCCAGCAAAGCTGAGGTGGCCACCTACCACGATATTCTGGTGCACCAGGGCTTGCAGGCCATGGTCAATGCCTTTATCGACTCGGAGGAGTACCGCCACCATTTCGGCAACGACCATCTGCCCCACCCCCGCCAACGGCTGAGCGGCCACCCACCTTTGGCCTACTTGCTGACAAACCAAATGCACCGGCGCCATGAGCTGGGGATGCAGGGATCCCCGCTTTTGCACAGTTTGGCGGCGATGGAAGTGGGGATCCCTTAGGCAGTGGGGCCGGGGAGGAAGTCGAGGGTATAGGCTTGGCGAACCTCCAGACCCGCTGCGCCGATCCCCAGGGCCACCATCTCCTGAAAGTAGGTTTGCCAGCGCTGGTGGGTCATGGCGCCGATCCCCAGCGTGGCGGCATCTCCACTGGTGAGAAGGCCGTAGTCTTTTAGGGCTTGGTGGGCGTAGGCCAGGAGGGCCTCGCTCATGTTGGGGTTGTCTTGGCGGATGAGGCGATTGCCGGGGCGGGGATCCTCTAGGTAGCTCTGCCAGCCCTGGATGGAGGCAGCTACAAATTTTCGCACCTGCTCCGGGTGCTGTTCGGCAAAGGGGCGGGTGGTCTCCAGGGTGGTGGCGTAGGGGGAATAGCCGTAGTCGGCCAGCAGAAAAACGACGGGATCAAAGCCCCCCTCCTGGCGCACGCGGAAGGGCTCGGAGGTCACATAGCCCTGCTGGGCAGAAGACTTGTCCAGCAAGAAGGGCGTGAGGCTGAGGTTGTAGGGGCGCTTCTGCTCGTCGGTAAAGCCAAATTTGGCCCGCAAAAAAGGCCAGTAGGTGAGGTTGGCCCCCGGTGACACCCAGATGGGCTTGCCCCGCAGGTCTTCCAGGCGCTCGATGCCCACCCCTGGATGGGCCAAGAGACACTGGGGATCCTTCTGGAAAAAGGCGGCCACGGTGAGAACAGGGATCCCAGCTTGCAGAGCCGCCAGAGCGTCGGGGCTGCCGCCGAGCACAAAATCTGCCGCTCCCCCGGCTAGCAGTTGCAGCACGTTAACCGCCGTTCCCCCCATGCGGATTTCCACCTGCAGACCGTAGTCGGCGTAGATGCCGGTGGCCAGGGCTTGGTAAAAGCCGCCGTGTTCGGCCTGGGCGTACCAGTTGGTGACCAGTCGCAAGGGCCGGGATCTGGCCGAAGAGGGGCGGGAGCCCGCTCCTACTGCTAGCAGAGCAGCTCCACTGGCCAAAAAACGCCGCCGCGGCCAAGGCTCTGGAGTTACACCGGACATAGGCAGGGATCCTCAGGCAGCCACGCTTTCAGTATCTCGCAAGTAGACCAGTTTTTCCTCAGGCTGGCCACCCCTTGGAAGAGGAGCTGTTGGGAGGCGTCTTCGATTTATATTTGCAAAGCAAGCGGGATCCCCTTCTTACAAGGGGCAAGATCGACATTCCAAGGGGTAGGGCATGGGCAAGGTGTATCTAGTGGGGGCAGGGCTGGGCGGGCGGGCGGGCCTGACGCAGGGAGCACTGGAGATCCTACGGCAGGCTGAGGCTATCTGGATCGACGAGCTGGTGGATGAGCGCTTGTTGGCAGAGTTGCCGCCGCAGGCGCAGGTGTGGCGACGCTCTGGGCCAGGAAGCCTCCAGGAGGGCATCCACTGGCTCATCCAGCGCTGCCGAGAAGGCAAACAGGTGGTTCACCTCAAGTCAGGGGATCCCTTGATCTTTGGCCGCGCTCGCGAGGAGATCCAAGCCCTTAGGGAGGCGGGCTGTCCCTTTGAGATTTGGCCGGGGTTGTCGTCGGCCCTGGCTGGCCCCCTCTGGGCAGGGATCCCGTTAACGGATAAACACTTGAGCCGCGCTTTTGCCGTTCTCACCGCCCACGAGCTGGAAGCTCTGCCCTGGGGCGCTTTGGCCCAGTTGGATACTTTGGTGATTTTGATGGGATCCCGGCAGCGACAGCACATTGGCGCACGGCTGGTGGAGTCTGGGATCCCGGCAGACCGACCGGTGGCCTTGATCTGGGGGGCGGGGCAAGCAGAGCAGCAGGTGTGGGTGGGCACCTTGGCGGAGCTGCAGCAGGAGGCGGGTCAGGCAAAGTTGCCGGGCCTACTGGTGGTTGGGGAGGTGGTGCGGCTGCGGCAGGACTTTTTGCCGGGGATCCCACCCTTGCCGCCACCGGCTCCTTTGGCAGGCAAGACGGTGCTGGTTACCCGTTCTGAGGGGCAATCGCCAGCTTTTCGGGAGCTGCTGCAGGCCCAGGGGGCGCGGGTGCTGGAGATGCCCACCCTGGTGATCCAGCCGCCCACGAGCTGGGATCCCTTGGATACAGCCATTGCCAACCTGGAACAATTCGACTGGCTGCTGCTGACCTCTGCCAATGGAGTGCAGGCTTTCTTTGAGCGGCTGCAGCGGCAGGGGCGAGATAGCCGAGCACTCCACTCCCTGCAAGTGGCGGTGGTGGGATCCAAAACCGCTTCCGTGCTGGCCCAGTACGGCATTCGCCCGGATCTGATGCCCTCCGAGTTTGTGGCCGAAGCCCTGCTACCCATTTGGCCGCAGCCAGTGCAGGGGCAGCGCATCCTCTTTCCCCGCGTTGAGTCAGGAGGGCGGGAGGAGCTGGTACAGGGGTTGCGGCAGCGAGGAGCAGAGGTGGTGGAGGTGGCCGCCTATCAGTCCGCCTGTCCGGCGACAGCGGATCCCCAGGTGGTGGAGGCTCTGAAGGCCCGTCAGGTGGACATCCTCACCTTTGCCAGCTCCAAGACGGTGCAGCATTTTGCCCACTTGATCCAGCAGGCAGGGCTAGGCCCTGAGATCTGGGATCCACCCGTGCAGATTGCCGCCATTGGCCCCAAGACGGCCGCAACCTGCAAGGCTGCATTTGGTCGAGTGGACATCGCAGCCCAGGAGTATACTTTGGAAGGATTGGTGGAAGCCCTCATCCAAGCGACCAACCGTTCTACCTAGCCTTTTCAGGCCGTTCGCGGTAGCGGTGCAGAGTACCCAGGTGCTCCTCATAGTGAGCCCCCATCAGCCAAACGGAACTCTCCTGGCCCGGCATCCCAATAGATACACCCAGACACCATGTGGCAGACGGCCAAGCTCTACGAAGACATTCTTTACGAAAAAACGGATGGCATTGCCAAGATCACCATCAACCGTCCCCACAAGCGCAACGCCTTCCGCCCCAAGACCATTGCCGAGCTGATTGATGCGTTTGCCGATGTGCGAGAGGATCCCAGGATTGGAGTAGTGCTCTTAACAGGCGCCGGGCCCCATACCGATGGGAAGTATGCCTTCTGCGCCGGCGGGGATCAAAGCGTACGGGGCGAGGCCGGTTACCTGGATGAGGCCGGGATCCCTCGTCTCAATGTGCTGGATCTGCAGCGCATCATCCGCTCTTTGCCCAAGGTGGTGATTGCCCTAGTGGCAGGCTACGCCATTGGGGGTGGCCATGTTTTGCATCTCATCTGCGACCTGACCATTGCCGCCGATAATGCCATCTTTGGGCAAACCGGCCCTAGGGTGGGCAGCTTCGATGGGGGCTTTGGGGCCGCCTACCTGGCGCGAGTGGTGGGGCAAAAAAAAGCCCGCGAGATTTGGTTCCTCTGCCGCCAATACACCGCAGCCCAAGCCCTAGAGATGGGTCTGGTCAATGCCGTGGTGCCAGTGGAAGAGCTAGAAGCTGAAGGGATCCGCTGGGCGCAAGAAATTCTCCAGCACAGCCCCTTAGCCATCCGCTGCCTCAAAGCCGCCTTCAACGCCGACTGCGATGGGCAGGTGGGGCTGCAGGAGCTGGCCGGAGATGCGACGTTGCTGTTCTACATGACCGAAGAAGCTGCTGAGGGCAAACGCGCCTTTTTGGAAAAGCGCCCACCTAACTTTCGCCAGTTTCCCTGGCTGCCATAGTTTGTTTGTTTTCATTAATTCCACTTCCCCGAAGGGAAGCGACCTGCCCCCAATTTTGTTGTTCTGGGGGAAACAGGAGGGTTTCCATTAATTCCACTTCCCCGAAGGGAAGCGACCCGCCTGTGCTGTGCGATTCAGCGGCTGTACGACCAGAGTTTCCATTAATTCCACTTCCCCGAAGGGAAGCGACTGCCTATCTACTCTTTTTACTCCTGCTCTTAGCCTTCCCGTTTCTCTGGTTGGTGGTTACCCTAGATGCGGTTCAAGTTGCTGTTGCAAAGCTCGGATTTTCTCCTAACCTATCTCTTGTGCTGCTGACCCTAGTAATTATTGGGAGTACGATTAATATCCCCCTTTATGAGAGAGTTTCCAAAGTAGCTATGGTACCTGATTTGGATCGATTGTGGACGATGCGCTTCTTTTGGGGTATTCCCTTAAGGCGAATTGAACAGAAAACGATTGTGGCGTTGAATGTCGGGGGTGGTCTGATTCCAACCCTATTGGCCATTTATCAGTTTACCTGTGTTTCGCCAATTTTGATTGTGCTTGTCACGGCTGTGGTGACAATAGTTAGTTATTATTCTGCCCAGGTGGTGCCGGGGATTGGGATTCAAATGAATGCCTTGATTGCTCCCCTAACGGCGGCGATGACTTCTGTGCTATTAACGGCGGGGTCTGATGTTGTGGCAGCACCGATTGCCTTTGCTGGCGGTGTATTGGGAACACTAATTGGGGCTGACCTGTTACACCTGCCCCAAATTGAGCGGATGACTCCAGGCATTCTTAGTATTGGTGGGGCTGGGGTTTTTGATGGTATTGCGCTGTGCGGTTTATTCGCCGTTTTGCTGACTTAGAAATTACTCAGAAATTCCAACAATTCACTTAATTGGTACATTCGGTTGGCTCGTAATTTATTCTGAAAAACGTTCTGAACAACACGACTTATCCCTAAAATTGATCCCCCATTAAGGTGGTTTTTCTACCCACTCATACAGTTCTAAATCCGTTGAGGCGCAGGAGTGACAGCCCCCACACTTCCGCTGGTGTACGGGGCGCACCCGCCCTTTGCGAATTAATACATCCAGGATCGGACGGAGGGCATCGGCATCCATTTGCCAGTGTTGACATAATTTGGTCAACGAAACTTGCCGGTGCGTTTGCAGATAACGTTGTAGGTCTTGCAAGAGCATCCCTTACCTCCCGGAGGGTACCCGCCGCAAACGGGGGCTACTGACGGCACGCAATCCCCACAAAACCCCCAACTGTACCAGCATGAGTCCCAATACCCACAACAGGGAACGTGCGGGGTGTTCATTAAAAGTCATGAACTGGTAATAAAAGGTGGCAACCCAATAGGCCAGCCCGGTTGTCCAACAAGCGATAAACACCGTCCAGCCTAGATTGGTTTCCCGATAAACCGCCGCCGTCGCTGATACACAGGGGAAATACAGCAGGACAAACAGCAGAAACGCAATCGCCGCCGTGGTACTGCCAAAGCGGGAAGCCATCTGCCCAAAGGTAGTCGTCTGCACCCCCAATTCCTCCGCCACTGCCTCCTCATCCCCACTCCTGCGGACTACCCCCATCCCCAGCGGGTCCAGCAACTGCTCCCCTAGGGCGGCAAAATTTTGGGGAATGCTGGCAACTGCTTCCTGGAGACCACCCCACAGGTCAAATGCCGCCGGTGGTTCCCCACTATCTGCTGCTTCCGCCTGCGCCAACTGCCCATAGAGGGAATTCATGGTTCCCACCATCACCTCCTTGGCAAACGTCCCGGTAAATATCCCCACCGTTGCCGGCCAATTCTCCGGTTGCACGCCCATCGGTGCAAATACCGGCGTAATCTGCCGCCCAACCGCACTGAGCAGGGAATCGGTACTGTCCTGTTTCCCAAAGGAACCATCCGTTCCCACCGAATTTAACAAGCCCAAAATCATCACCATCACGATAATCATCCGCCCCGCTTTGGTAATAAACGCTTGCAACCGTCCCCAGGCGTGGATGGCTACCCCCTTGAGCGTGGGCAAATGGTAGGGCGGCAATTCCATAATGAAGGGAGCCGCTATCCCCTGTAGCAGGGTGCTTTTCATCACCAAACCCGTAAACACCGCCGCCCCAATACCAATCAGGTAAAGCAGAAACACCACATTTTGGGCATTTTTCGGAAAAAACGCCGCCCCAAACAGGGCATACACGGACAGCCGCGCCCCGCAGGACATAAACGGGTTCATCAGAATCGTCATCAACCGATCCCGCCGATTTTCCAGGGTACGGGTCGCCATAATGGCGGGGATATTGCACCCAAACCCCACCAGCATCGGCACAAAGGACTTCCCCGGCAAGCCAATCCACCGCATCAGCCGGTCCATCACAAACGCCGCCCGCGCCAAATACCCGGAATCCTCCAACACTGATAAAAAGACAAACAATAAGCCAATTTGGGGAATGAAGGTCGCCGTCGTTTGAATGCCACCCCCCACCCCGTCCGCCAACAGCCCAATCAACCAGCCGGGTGCATGGAGTTGGGTCAACAGATGCGCCGTGCCCTTCACCGCAATCGTGCCCACCCCTATATCAAAAAAATCCACAAAGGCTCCCCCCACATTCATCGCCACGAAGAACATGAGGTACATCACCCCGAGGAAGATGGGAATCCCCAGCCACCGGTGCAGCACCCAGCGGTCAATCCGATCCGAAAGCGTTTGGCTAACCTGCCCAGCGAAAGTGACCGTCGCCCCCATCACCTCCCGAATCCAGGTGTAACGGACATCGGCAACCAAGAGGTCAATGTCTTCCCCCAAGGTTTGAAAAATCTCCTGCCGATGGGTTTCTAACACCGGTGCAACGTTCGCCCCATCCACCGCTTGCAACCCGTACAGCACCGCCCAAGGGGAACCCAGACCTGCTGTATAGGAAAGTTCGGTAAAGGCTTGCTCGATCACCGGGGGATAAACAGGGCGCACCCCCGCCCCCTGCGGCTGGGTCAATGCCTGCCGGATGACTGCCTTAAGTTCTGCCACCCCCCGCCCCCGATGGGCACACAAAGGCACGACCGGACAGCCCAACCGCTGTTGCAAACCAGCCACGTCAATCCGTATCCCCCGCCCTTCCGCTTGATCCATCATGTTCAGGGCAATTACCAGCGGCACCCCCATTTCCAAAAGCTGGGTCGTCAGGTAAAGATTCCGCTCCAGATTGCTGGCATCCAGGATATTCACCACCAGGTTGGCTTCACCGCTGAGCAGGTAATCCCGTGCCACCTGTTCATCCAGCCCCGTGCCCCCCGCTGCCACATCCAGGGAATAAATCCCCGGCAAATCCACCACCGTCACCGTTTGCCCCTGATCCCGGTAGGTGCCCTCCTTGCGTTCCACCGTCACCCCGGGCCAATTCCCCACCCGTTGGCGCGCCCCCGTCAAGGCATTGAATAGGGTCGTTTTCCCACAGTTGGGATTTCCCAGTAAGGCAATCGTCCGCTTGCTCATTGCCCATCGCTCCCTAAATTTGCTTCTCCCTCCACCGGCACTACCTGTAATGCCGCCGCTTCCCCTTTGCGCAGACTCAGGGCAAACCCCCGCACCTCAATTTCCGTCGGGTCTCCCAAGGGCGCATGGCGTTTCACCTGCAGGATCGTCCCCGGCGTTAAGCCCATCCCCAGCAATTTCCGCTTGTAATCCCCCGCTCCCGGCGCATAGCCCACCACCCGCACCCGACTGCCAATAGTCGCCTCCCCCAAGGTCATCCTGGGCATTGCCGCCTCCCATCGCTCGACACCAATCCGTTCCGCCATACCCGCCCCCAACCCCCACCGCTGACCTTGACATTCCACCAGCACCGACCCGGAATCCAGATGGCTCAGCACCGTCAGCACCGCCCCCTGGGTAATGCCCATGCCCACCAACCGGGGATTGGCATCATCACAATCCACCCGCACCACCCGCACCCGTTCCCCTGCCCGCATTTGAGATAGGGGCATTATTTGCAAATTACCTTCACTAGCAATTCCCGGCTTAGCCCGGCTCACTGCCGCCTCGTTGACATAGGTAAAACCCAGTTTTTGACCGTTATTTCCCGGCTGACTCCCTGAATGTGGCACCAGAACCTCCTTGATTATTAGTGGCGTTTGTAATAACTTTAGACCTGAACATAATAAATATCATTCTCAATTCAATTCAATTAACACAAAGGCAACCCGACGGCGCCCCTGCCTTAAGCAAGTTTTAATGCTCAGGACGCCAAATTGTTATCAAATATTACGGATGGGATGGATTATAACTGGGAGGATTCTTGGGAGCGATTGTTTTGCAATGTACTGCCAATACCCTGCAAAATCCCCCGCCCAATCAAGCCCAAGCCCCGCCCAATGATCCGGGTGAGCAGGTAGGCACTGGTACGGCCAATGTAATTTGCCACCGCCCGCAGTATGGGTGCCACCGCATCTTGAAACTCCAACCAGAGGGTGACCAGCCAGGGAATGCCCCGGAGTTGGGCCAGTTCCGCCGTGCGCCCCGCATACACCGGGTACAGGACAATCGCCTGGTCTTGGATACGCAAAAGTTGATAACAACTCTCAAAAATCGCCCGGGGTTCGTCCCAGTAGCGTTGCCAGCGGTAGCGTTGGGAAAGTTGGTTGCGGAGCCGTTCGGTTTCCCGGGTAGAGAGCAGGTTGCGGCGATAAAACCGTTGCTTCACCGATTCATGGTGGGGAAAGCAGTTGAGCAGGGGTTGCACCACCCCGTTGGCGACCTGGATCACCAGATTTTCCAGGAGGATGGCGGCGTGGTCGCTGGCGATTTGGCTGTTGGCCGCATACAAGACCCCATCAATGCCCAGGGGCGTTTGAAAGAGATGAAAGCTAAAAAGGTCCTTGACCAGGGGAATTTTGTCTAAAATCAGGGCGCGCACCGTGTCCCGTTGTGCTAGGAGGATGTCAATCACATCCTGCCCGTCAATGGTGTAATAACGTCCGACAAAATCCGTCAGGGCTTCCTGCCACAGCCGTTCCACCAACTCGGGGCAACGGGGGGTCAGTGCCTCGGGGGTGATGCGGGCTTCGAGCAATTCCGCCAGCAGGGCTTCCCACCGATTGAGAATGGTATTCCACAGTTCCCGTTGTTTTTCAAACCGGAGCAGGTCGGTTTCCAATAATAGATTGCTGGTGTTGGTCAGGGGTTGGTTGAATTTTTGCCGCACCTGGCTCAATCGTTCCCCACTGGGGAGGGCAGGGGGGGGAGTCGCCACGGCGGGGGGGCCAACACGGCTCCCGGTCGCCACAGCCAGGTGATCAACCGGCGGGCGGCGTGCAATTCCCGGATGCGCCCCCGGGTGATCTGGGTTGCCAGCCAGGGACGGGGACGTTGGGCCCATTGCTGGCATTGCGCCAGGGCCGTCTCAATTTGCGCCAAACCCTGGGTATACAACTCGGAACGCCAGCGGGGGGTGAGGATGGCCGGTTGCAACCAGGGGGAATAGCCCCCCAAAATGGCCTGCATCCATTGCCAGAGGGTCGCCGCCGGGGTGTACCGTTCCACATACGCCGCTAGCCCCAGTTGTTGAAATTGTAAAAGCTGATCCCGGCTCACCGGGGGGCCCAGGGCGAGGATGGGCAGGTGGGGGTAACGGCGGCGCAGGGATTGGCACAGGGGAATGTCCACCGGTTTCAAATCCACCACCAGCAAATTCACCAGGGGTTGGGTCTGTTGCAACCGTTCGCTCAAGAGATTTTGCAAATCCCCCGGTTGGTCGCTGGCCAAAGTTTGGATCCGCTGCATTAATTCTCTGGAATCTAAGGAATTATTTTCGTTAACCAGTTGTCCCAATAAAGAAGTCCAGACAGGAACTGTTCTCTGTCTTACTTTACCCTCTTGAGCATTGGACTGGTTAACATATCCTATGGCCGAGAGTAAGCCAAAAACTCTCAGGTGCTGGGAAAGTCGGAGCACTGCGTTGAGATCTTCCTGAGAAAGAGACTGTTTCCCCTGAGATTTTATGTACTGTTGGATGTGTTTATAGGCTAGCAGGCTGATATGCTCCGGGCGCACGCCTGTTGGTTGTCGCTCAGACGACGTAGGAACAGGGGATCTGTCTATTGGCGGGTTGGAAGATATAGCTTTGCTCTCCAATTTGGGATTTGGAGGAGCGGGCTTAGGAGAGCTCTTGGCGTACTTGTTTTTCGACATCCTTAAACTCCTGCGGTGTTTTCAGATTTGGCTTGTAGAGCGGGCGGAGAAGCATTGGAGACCCATCCTTGAACCCAGCCTCGTCCAACGTTGGCTTGTCCTCCTACTTGGAACAAACCTTGAAGAATGTTGATCAAAATCTCATGTTCTTGGGTGAGATCTTGCTGATAGGGCAGGGGGCTATATCCCCAAGTAAAATAAAGAATCGTGTCACGAGGGATGCACACATCTGTCCAAAACACTTCTGCCGAGCCTACTTGGTTAGCTCCTTCAGGATCTTCCTGAATCTTGTTACGGATCTGCGTCCAAAGGGAGTGCTCCATCAAGATCTGGAAATCGCTGTCGGGAAGAATGATCCGATTGTGTTTCCAGGTTTTTTGGGTATCCCCCTGTAAAACAGTAGGCCACTCCCCAACCAGTGAGAAGGTTTGCCCTTCAGGGAGTTTCTCAACATGCACTTCTGCGTCTGCCACAACATAAACGCCAGGTTTTGTTCCTACAGGGGTTCTGGGGAGAACTGGAAGAGGCTGACGGCACAGCAAGGCGTGATCTCGCAGTAGGGAATGACAGCTCACCCAACAGAAAACGGAATCGGATCCCTCTAGAGACATGGTGCGCATCGGCACCCACAGTAAACGGGCATCTCCAAACCAGACTTGGTGAACCCCCATCTGGCCGTCTTTTTGGAGTTCCCGTCCAAAGAGGGTATCAGCGATTTCTGGATCTTGGAGTGTCACCTCGTTCCGCAGGCTTCCTCGTAAAGAGGATCCTGGGATGTAGGGAAAGTTGGTGTGAGATTCACGGGCAATTTCCAGGATATTGCCTAAGTCGCCTTCTCCACCGCAATGGATGGGGGCAAGGCTGTAAAGATAGCCAACGCGAAAGTCAGGTTGAATCATTTTACAATTCCCCACAAAAGTGTTCCGTAATTCAACGATGCAAAAGTCTGCAACTGGGCGCATGGGTTACCCACAAGCTGCCTTGGCAGTGGTGGATCCTCCTTGAAGTGATACACTGTGCCGGCGGGGATGAAAGCCCGTTGAGGTAGCAGCGCAAAGTCTAATCGCTCACTGCCCTGTCGCCGAACCGCAGAAATTCCACCCCATAGCAAGGCCCGATCCGTGGCGCATCCCGCCAGATAAGGCTGCCACTGGGAGGGATAGGCCTGATAGATGCGGGGATCCGCTTCAGGCTGCGCTAGGCCCGGAGTGAGGAGATAAGCCACCCGACCCGTCCCCTGCCGAAACCGCTCCCAATCGATGCCGGGATCCCAATCTTCCAGAGGCGTGACCAGGGCGCGATGTCCCTCTCCGCCCAAGCGAACGGTGGTGGCCGGGATCCGAGCACTGATGGCTGCCGCCAATCGCCACCCCCACCGCAGCCGGGTTGCCACCTCGGTAAAGTAGCCCGCCTCCTCTTTCACTTGGCGAGTGTCAGATTTGATGTCGATGTGAGGTAGTACCTGGGTATCCCAGGGATCCTCATGAAAGTCGTCGGCCTGGGGCAAGGATCCCTGTAGATAGGCACTCAGCGCCGAGGCCCGCATCCAGGGATAGGGACGACCTTTGATGTACTCCCCTTTTTTGAGAGGCGGAGGCACCAGGGGCGGGAGTTTTTGATCATCCCAGCCGATAGATTTTCAAGGATCCCCCTCGACCGGCTGCAGACGAGAGTACTTGTCTCCCCGGATTTTCTCCTCGAAGTTATCTTCTCGGATAGCGTCTGGATCAGCATGGGGATCCGATTGACCCGTAGCCAGGAGATCCTTGGGAGCGAGTAGCCAGAGCGTATCTTGCTCATCCAGGAGAAATGGCCCTAGGAACTTGAGATTTCGAGCCTTGTCTGAGGTGTAGGGCAGGGCGGAGCGTAGCGCTTGAAAGATCGTGGTGGGCATAGGGGGAAATAATCCTTTCGCCCAGGATCCCTCGCCAGGAGAAAAAGGTTTGCTCTCGCGAAAGAGCAGCACATCCATAGGCTCTAGGGCGTACCAGTACAGTTGAGTTTCAGACATAAGAATTACCTGCCTTGTGGAAATAAATCTTCGACACAGAAGGTGACCTCAGAGAAAGCCAAAGGAGAGAGGCAATCACGCTCTTTAACCACTTGCACTTCTTGATAAAAACCTTCCGCAAGGTGTGATAAAGAGCGCTCTCCTTGGCCTTGACATCAACAACCCAGTCATCCCAGATCCCGGCTTTAATAACTCCACCCGGTCGGCATCGGTCAACACACCGTTTTCGATCATGTGATGGTAATCTTCAACTCTCCAGGGGTGAATATTTCGTAACTTGGCTTTGTCTTGTAACCGCATCTCGATCCTCTTACTTTGCCTCAATTTCCTGAGGTTTTTTGATCCAATCATCTCGTTGTTTTTTCTTGTCTATCCAAAAGGCTGAGAATCTCAAGAGATTACCCAAATCTCTAGGAGTGGTGCCCAGAGCCTCTGACTTGCCTTGAAACTCGAATGCCCAGCTTTCCCAGGCATTGATCCAGTTCACCAAAAGCTCCCGAACAGGTTCCAGCTTCTCAGCTCGGTCTAGTCGCGCCAAAATCGTGGTGGTGGCCAGCTTAAACAGCTTGTTATTTGCAGAGATCACACAGCGCAGCGGCAGTTCTTCGGCCAAACGATATAGCACTGGCCCCAGATCCAGTTCCGGCCCTTGCTTTAACCAGTCCCACCATTGCTCCAGCAGTTTCCCTTTCATGAGAGCTTCCAGGGTATTCCCGGATTGGTAAATGACCCGGAAGCAAAGACCATCCTTGCCAGGGATCTTCTTGGCTCGATGCTTCTCAGCTTCCCAGAGATTTTCCAGGACGGTGGGCAGAGGGATCCCTTTGTTGGCGATCACCACGCCGATGCTCATGGTGGCTCCTTCGCCCATGGTGAAAAGGGGACGATTGGGCAGGCCGGAGAGATCTTTACCCGGCTGGGGATGCCAAAATCCTCCTTCAAATCTGAACTCGTCTTTGGGATCCCGTTTCCCACACCAATTCCCACACCAAGCTGCGCGCAGGAAGAGGAGATATTCGGGCAGATCTTCTAAGGGCAAGAGAGCCATGACATCGTCTCCGCCACTGTAGACCACCCGACCACAGAAGCGTTTCTCCGTCAGGTAAGGAACTAGTCGATTGGAGAAATCCAACAAGGCCCGATTAAGCCCCACGTGGGTGGCTGGCCCCATGCGCTTTTTGACATTTTGCAGAAGCTCCTGCCACTCCAAGCCATTCTTCTTCAATTGATCGGCAACATCTTCAGGCAGGTAGGTCTCATAGGGGTGTAGCCTGGAGCCGCTGACATACTTGCCCATGTTGTCTCCATCCGCCAGTACAATCACCCACCAGTCGGAGGGACTGCCCCCGGTTAGACCCACCTGTCGATGGGCTTGATCCACGGCTTCTCGCAATAGGGCAATATCTTCAGGATCCTGGAGCCCCAGATCGTCCACCAGCCATCTGCTGGAAAACATCACTCCGTTGTAGGGTGCTTCTCCCCTCGTCCGCTGGGAGAGGGGTTGGGGATCAGGAATCATTTGCTCATCCGTCTTCGGCACCTGAAAAGGGCGGCGCGTCAGGGATCCAAATCGATCCCGATATTCCGGCAGAACTTGTCGGATCTGCTTCTCCAACACGTGCCAATACTGTTTCACCTTTTCGGGAGCATCATGGGCAAAGCGGGCTGCTGCAATGGAGCTGAGGTTGGGAAACCGGATCAGGTTTTCCAGATCGTCCTCTTCTTCGGCTACTCCCAGAGAGTTGGCAATGCCCCCATACTTCCAGGCCATGCGTTTGGTCAGTTCCACCGCGTTCAACATCTCCGAGCCGTTGAAAAGCCCCGGATAAACTTCGGCCATCAGTTTCCAGAACATGCGCAGGGATCCCGCCGGCAACCCTGCCCCTTCACAGAATCGATCCCGATAGAGCAAATTGGGGTGAACCGCGCTGTACATGCCTGAGAGGGTAGACCGCTCCCCAGGGGCCACCGGGATCTGCCAGGTGCGGGTATTTTTAATAGCCTGAATCGACTGGCCCAGACGCGCCTGCAAGCTGCCCCACCAGGTGCCCACATTCAAATTCCCATAGGCTTTTTCTTCAGGGTTGGTCGGCAATTCAACTCAGCTTTGGGCTAGAGTTTGCTGAGATTCTTTCCATAACGTGTAGCCGGGATCTTTGGTATTTGCCTGCAACGGCTTGTCGGGATCCCCCAGCGGAACCAGAGTCCAATAGCTTTCCCAAGTATGATCAAGTCTTGGTACTGATGCTGCTCCAGTCGGCATTCAAAGACGCTGTACTGAACCCGCCGGCCATAGCCTTCAAGCAAGTCAGAGACTTTCTTGCGTCGTTTGTTGTCGGGGATGTCGTAGGTGATGACGTAGAGCTGCATGTGGGATCCCCTCAGCGGATGAGGAACGGCAAGTAAACAGGGATCTGATCATTTACAAACTGCTTGTAGGTCTGCACCTGCCGGTTGATGACGGCCCAGCACAGTACCCCATGTGGGAAAGATAGGCGATGGGGATGTTGCGCTCTAGGCAACTCTGGATCAGTTGGGTTGTGACTTGGGCATGGCCAAAGATCAAAATCTGATCCAAGTGGGGCAATTGAGCCTGTTGAAGAACAGCTCCAGCCCGTTTGACAACCAGGCGTTCCTGGTCGAGGCTGAGGTAGCAATCCTGTTGGGACACATAGAGTGTTCTACCCATGAGGCCACTCCCAGAAGCCTAAAATTGAAGCTGAGGTGGGAACAAAACGGGGTCTTCTTCAAGTTAAAAGTCAGGCCCAAAAATGCTGTAAGGGAAGATGCGAATGGCGAAAAAGCAGAGCAGGGTTTCTGGTGTGGGATCCGTTCGTGACGGTGCGCTCCTGATGAAAGATCTGCAAACCCTGAGACACTACGGCATCCTTGGGGATCTGGTGTATCGTTGGGGCTACTATCTCGGCTCTAGCACCATGACCGAAGTGGAGTTCAACGCCGCCCTCAGCGAGGGGATCCCAAAGCCCAAGAGGTCTTTCAGGCCCAAAAGCCGCGGTTCGGTTGACGCAGACGAGACAGAGCAAATCAGGGCACTGAAGGTCTCACTCTGGCAAACGAGCAAAGCTGACCCCTCGGTAGTAGTAGGCCAAAATTTGGCGGTAAGTCCAGCCTCGGCGGGCCAATTCTTGGGCGCCCCACTGGCTCATGCCAATGCCATGCCCAAACTTGGGATAGGGGCTGACATCCGGTAAGCTCCTCAAATAAGGGATCCCACTCACCCCGACGGTTTGGCCGCCGCTGCTGGCGCTGTACATGGCATTGACAAACTGACCCCCATACACCATGACCACACCACGGGTGGCTTGTGTTGCTTCCAGGGCGGCTGCCGACCGCTGGGAAAGCCCTCGGTACACCTGGGAGCGAGTATCGCTAAACACATCAAACCAACCGCGGGAGTTGCGATGGTAAAGAACGTAGCTGCGGGCTGCCACCGCTTGCGCCTTCAGGGCTTCTGGGAAGAACCGGGATCCCATTTCTGCATCCACCACACTGGCCACATAGTCTTCTAGATCCACGTAGTTGATGGCCATCACCATGTTGTAGCCAGTCAAGAGCACCTTGCCGGAGTACCAGCGGCCATTCACTGCCACCAGGCCACCCTCCTGAGGTTCGATGAACAGCACCGGGTCAACCACCCCATGCAGACGCACCCCTTGAGGGCTGGGCTGAGCCAAAAACCCTTGCATAGGGGGCAGATCTGCCAGCACCTCTCCCCGACCGTTGATCAGTTGGGCAGGGAGAGAAACGCCTACCACCAGAGGGGCAGTGGTATCGGCCAATTGCACTCGCACTGTCACCCCCCAGACAGACTCCACCCATCCCCAGAAGGCACTGACCACCAGGGATCCCATCAGGGCCAGCCAATGCCGCGCTTCCATAGCCCGTGCCCAGAGTTGCTTTTTGTACACCAACTCCAACTTAGGATAGGGCGAGTTTCCAGAAATGGGCCGGTTTGTCTGTAGAAACTGCAGAGGGCTTGAGTCTCAATTCAGGTGTGGATCAGGTGTGGAGCAGGGGGGATCTGATAGAGATATGAGACTATCTATGAACGGGATCCCGTCTCCGGGGGAGCGGGCTGACCCGGTGGCTCCAGGAGGTCGGGTTGCGGCTGTCCTCCAGACAACCCGAAAGGCTATCCGGCCCCAGGCCCAAGGCAAAGCGCAGCGAGTCCCCCGGTCGTCCATTGGAGAAGAAGAGAAAAGAACCCAAGGAAGCCAAGGAAAGAAGAGCCGCATAGCCAAACATGGCTCGATAGCCGGATCCCGCTGCTAAGGTGCCCAAAAGGGGCCCCGCCAGGCCAATGCCCAAATCAAACCCGCACATCACCAAGCTAAACAGGCGACCCCGCTCCGCCGGCTCCGAGCGATCGGCCACGAGGGCAGAAATGAGAGGGATCAAAGTACCAAAACCGCAACCCACCACGATCCCAGCAGCCAGAAAAGCGCCGGTGCTGTTGGCAACAATCAGGATCCCCATTGCCAAGGCATAGGTGGCCAAGCTGAGGGAGATAAATGGCCCCCGCCCATAGCGATCGGAAGCGCGACCGGTGAGCAGGCGCACTCCAAAGCTGGCAAAGGCCACTGCCGTATAAAAAAGACCTGGATTCAGGGGAGCTCCGGCTTCTTGGATTAACAAGGCCACAAAGGTGGTCTGGGTGCCGAAGGCCAACCCCACCAAAAACATCACCCAAGCGAGGGAGCGCACCTTCGGGCTGCCCAGAAAGCTCCAGAAGGCCCCATCCATCGGCAGGGATCCCCAATGCTCACGCCGCTGTTCTCGAACCAGTTGGGTACAAAGAAAGCCCACCAACCCCAGCAGAGCAGAGAAGAGAAACGAAGGGCCATAGCCGGCAAACTCCTGCAAAAAGCCGCCCAAAGCAGGGCCAATGGCTGCGCCGATCGGATTGACCAAACTCATGTAGCCCAGGATCTCACCCCGTTTTTCTTCTGGGGCAAAATCCACCACCAAAGTCACATAGGCCGTGGCAAAAGCGGCGATGCTAACCCCATGAAAGGCTCGCACCAGCGCTACCCATGGGATCCAATCGGAGAGCCAGTATCCTATGGGGGCCATCCCCACCACCCCCATGCCGATAAGCAGCACGATCTGCCGGCTGTGGCCATCCGCCAGGCGACCCAACGCAGGGCGAAAGGCCAGCAACCCAATCGAAAAGGCCCCCATTACCCAGCCCACTTGCTGGCTGGTGCCACCGGCATCTCTGACGTAGAGAGGCAACGTGGGCAGCAGCGAGGATAAACTGGCCCAAAAGAGCAGCCCAGCCACAAACAAAATGCCCAAGTTGCGCCGCTGTGCCGGCTGCAGCTGCCCGAATACCCTCACGCCAACTCCTTATGCAAAATGGAACTCAAAGCGTTCTCCCAGAACCGCGCCCTAGGATAAGCCCACCTTCGCCGGATCCCTCAGCCCGAAATATTTAGGTGCTAACCTTTCTGATTGTAACCGTATGGTCTGGGGCTGGGAACCGGCCCTGCTCGCCTTTGCAGGCGCCTCCAGTCTGGGATAACAGCTAACCTCAAGTTACCTAGAGATGCGCTTTTTGGACTCCGACCCATGCCTGAACGATCGGATCCCCTCACTCGCAGCTTGATTGCCCTGATCCGGGGTTACCAGGTGGGTATTTCTCCTTGGCTGCCGCCTGCTTGTCGCTACTACCCCACCTGCTCCCAGTACACCTTGGAAGCGGTGCGGCGCTACGGTGCCCTACGAGGGGGTTGGCTGGGGATCCGTCGCCTCTGTCGCTGTCATCCCTGGCACCCAGGGGGCTACGATCCAGTTCCCGATTTGCCGGGATCCGCGCCGACCCAGAAACCATTCCGCTAGCCGGACTCAGGAGACATTTAGGTCGATTGTGGGTAGCAGGCCACAACCTCGATTTCTACTCGGGCATTGAGGGGCAGGCGGGCCACCTGTACGCAAGAGCGGGCCGGAGCCGGATCGGTGGCAAAAAACTCTCGATAAACCTCGTTCATGGCCGCAAAGTCCTCCATATCGGCCAGGAAAACCGTTGTCTTCACCACATTGGCGAGAGTGGTGCCCCCCGCTTCCAGCACTGCCTGCACGTTCAGCAACGCCTGCCGAGTTTGAGAAACAATGTCCTCCCCCACCAGTTTGCCGGTTTTGGGATCCAGGCCCACCTGTCCGGCGGTGAACAGAAACGGCCCCAGAGCAGTAACGCCCTGGCTGTAAGGGCCGACAGGAGCGGGGGCAGCCTCAGTTTGCACAGCACAATGGCCTGGCCCGATTTGGCCCTGCTGGTGGCCGATCTCTGGCTTGGCCGGCTTCGTCTGCTCCATAGAGGTTTGCCCAACTCTGTCGCTACGCTACCACAGGTGGATTGCCGAAGAGCGGGGCTGAGAATGCCAAGATGAATTTCAAGATGAATTTGTTGATAGGGAGAGGGATCCATGCCTTTGATCAAGCTGCAAACGTCTGTGCAACCAGAAATCGCCGCAGTAGAGGAACTGCTTAAGGTGCTGTCTGCTGCTCTATCGGAACAGTTGGGCAAGTCGGAAGCCTACGTGATGACCGCCTTTGAGGGTGGGATCCCGATGACCTTTGCTGGCAGTGGGGATCCCTGTTGTTACCTAGAAATCAAGAGTATCGGGCAATTTTCCGCCCAACAAACCCGGGCCATGAGCGAGTTTTTTTGTGGCACCATCGAGGCCCGATTGGGGATCCCCAAGAAGAGGATTTACATTGAGTTCAGCGATGCCAAAGGCTATCTTTGGGGATGGAACGGCACGACTTTCGGGTAAAGATACTTCCCCCACTCCAAGAGCTGTCTACTCTGGCTTGCCCTAGCTCGCCTCACAAGAACTTTGTAGGAGTTTAGCCAATGGAAGAGCTACCTCAACTCAACACAAATCCCCAAAAGCAGCGGATTTTGCTTAAGCTTGCTACCGGCTTGGGCTTGGCCATTTTTATCTTTTGGGCAGCCCATCGATTGGGATTTTTTGGAGTTATTCAAGACTGGCTCGCCGAAGCTCTGGCTTGGATTGAAAGCTTGGGGTTGCTGGGGCCAATCCTCTTCATTGCCATTTACATTGTAGCGACGGTGCTGCTTCTACCAGCCTCGGTGCTGACCTTGGGGGCAGGGGCCGTGTTCGGGTTGCTGGCCGGAACTGTGTACGTGCTGATCGGGGCAACCATTGGAGCCAACTTGGCTTTTTTAATCGGGCGCTACTTGGCGCGGGAACAGGTGGTGAAATGGATTGAGGGAAACGCCAAGTTTGCGGCCATCGATCGAGCGTTGGGACGTGAGGGATGGAAAATAGTCGGCCTGATTCGGCTGTCGCCTGCGTTTCCCTTCAATGTGCTCAACTACGCCCTGGGGCTGACCCGAATTTCTTTTCTGGATAACTTGTTGGGCACTGCCGGGATCGTGCCGGGCACTTTTATGTATGTGTACATCGGCTCGTTGGCGGGATCCCTGGCCAACATGGAAGGCAGGGAGTTGGATCCTCAGGCTCAAACCGCCCAATGGGTCGTTCGCCTCGTGGGGCTCATCGCCACCGTAGCTGCTACCCTCTACGTCACTCGCATTGCCCGCAAAGCCCTACAAGAAGCGGTGGAGCCTGCCTAGGGAATTGCATTTTAAACAAGAATGAAATCTGTTGCATTGCTTCCCAACTCCTCTCTCTCTGGGAGAAGGACTGGAGGTGGTCGCAGAAGCGGCGCGGAGCGTTTGGGCAGCAGTAGGAGTGTCTCAATCCAGTTTGAAATGACTATAAGTTGGCTCGGCGAGCTAGTGTGTAGAAAGCACCGGGTTGAGAACACTCACCGTTGGGCAGAGGCTTAGCCAACAACTTGGCAGAGGGTTTCCTGCCTGATACATTTACGCTGAACACTGCTGAACATCACTGTTCAACTATGCAGCGATAGCATTCTGTTTGTTTCCATTCGCGTTAGCGGGACGGAGT